>NZ_CBAYMC010000141.1:0-11525 GCF_964826245.1 Armatimonas sp.
CATAGCCCCAGCCTTTCTCTAAAACTTGCTCCTGCCAGCTCTTGCCCGCGCCGGGGGGCGGGGCGAAGGCGGGCGGGTACCCGCTGGGTGCGGGGCGGGTGGGGAAGATGAAGCCAAACTCTAGGACGACGGGAACGGGCTTGGTCGCGCTCTCGGGGGTGGTGAGGGTGAGCTGGATATCGATCTTGATGCTCGGAAACTCTTTGTTGTCCACATGCCCAACCAGCTTCTTGGTCACAACCGCGATCTCGCCCTTTTTCTCTTTCAGCGTCTCGGTCACTTCCCAGGTCACTTTGGGCGTCTTTTTGGGCGTACGGCCGTACATCTCTCGGTCAAAGTCCTCAAAGAGCTCTTTTCTGCGCACTTCCCAGTCGCGTTTGTTGGTAACTTTCTTGCCGTTTTTGAGCGTTAGCGCATCAGGAAGCGTGTAGGCACCCACTTTGGCCTCGTCGGAGTTGGCGGCATTGGGCGCTGTGGGCGTCCCGCTGGGGCCAGGACGCAGCGACTCGATCTTGAGCAGCTCCAGCAGGTGCTTGTGGTCGGCTTGGGTCTTGGCTTGCAGCTCAGGGTTGGGGCCAAAGCGTGGCGGCTGTGCCATGAGCGTCAGTGCTAAGAGAAACGGAATCATCATTGTTGTCCTAAGTAATACTACATCACATTGAGCGGGCGGAACTTGCGGCTCTGGATACTGATCTGCTGGGCGAGCTTCCCGGCGACCTCGTGGAAGGTTTTGGCTTGGATGCTCTCGGGGTCGGAGACCAGTACAGGTTCGCCACAGTCGCTGGCCTCGCGGGTGGCGATCTCTAGCGGGATGCGGCCCAGAAAGGGAACCTGGAGCCCTTCCGCAGCTTCCATACCACCACCACGTCCGAAGATGTAGTAGGTGTTGCCTGTGTCCGGGGCGATGAAATACGCCATGTTCTCGATGATCCCAAGAATGGGGACATTGAGCTTCTGGAACGCCTTGAGGCTCTTGACCGCGATACTCGCCGCGACATCTTGCGGCGTCATGACGATCACTGCACCGGAGAGGGGAATTGCATCTACCAGGCTGATCGTGGTGTCGCCGGTGCCGGGGGGCATGTCCACCAGTAAGTAATCTAGCTCGCCCCAGGCGACATCGCCAATGAACTGGTTGACGAACTTTCCGAGCATGGGGCCACGCATCACCAAGGGCTGGCCCGGCTCTACCAGAAAGCCTACCGAGACACAGCTTACCCCGTGGCGCTCAGCGGGGGCGATCTTCGGGATGACATTGCCATCGGCCTGGCGCTCCGCAATCTGCTCTAGCGTTTCGTCTTCGAGCCCTAAAAGCATCGGAATGGTCGGGCCATAGACATCGGCGTCTAAGATGCCCACCTTTGCGCCCGCTTGCGCGAGGGCAATGGCAAGGTTGGCGGTCACGGTGGACTTACCCACGCCGCCCTTGCCGGAGGCCACCGCGATCACGTGCTTGACCTTGGGGATCACTTTTCCGCCCTGAGGCCGCCGCGCGACCACGTTGGCGGTCAGCTCGATCTTGATATGGGTAACGCCCTCAATGGCTCCCACAGCGGCGCGGCAGTCGGCCTCAATCTTGGCTTTCATCGGGCAGGCGGGCGTGGTCAGCTCCACGACAAAGGCGACATTTCCCTCACAGATCTTGATGTTCTTGATCATATTAAGCGTGACTAAGTCTTTGCCTAGATCGGGGTCAGGAACGGTGCGGAGGGCATTTAGTATCTGAGTTTCAGTGATATTAACAGGATTCATATTGCTCGTTTTTTTTCCGACTATAGAACACAGGAACCTAGCTAGGGGTTCCGCAGGTATTTAGATTTAAATAGAATGATTATCAGGGAGACAAGAATGCGAACGTCCTACTTTATCATTGGGCTGGCACTACTAAGTGCACTGCCCGCCACTGCTCAGCAAAATCCTGTCGGCCCGACCGGAGGGCAGACGCCACTGGGACAGATCGTACAAGATCCTATCACGGAGCCGATTCGTAAGAACGATATTCTACGAGTCACGGTGGTGGGGGAGCCACTCTACACCGGAGCAGGTGAGTTCAAGGTCAGCGACGATGGCACGATTGAGCTGCCTCGGATCGGCCAGGTGCTGGTGGCAGGAAGCTCTACCATTAGGGCAGCGACCTTTATCGAGCTGCGCCTCAAGAGCGGGAAATATCTTAAGAACCCCAATGTGGTGGTGCAGATTTTTGGGCGCAAGGCTCGGGAAGTCAGCCTCAATGGTGCGATTGGGCTCCAAGGCCGGCGCGTTTTGCGGGATGGAACGCGTCTCTCCGACATGCTTGAAGAGGCCGTTCCAGCGCAGCTTGCCGATCTCGAAAATGTCGAGATTCTGCGCGGGAAAGCCACTCTGAAAGTCAACTACAAGAAGTTCCGTAATGGCCTGGACAGCTCAGAGACTGTCAATCCGTTTCTGGAAGATGGCGACCGGATTTTTGTGCGACTGGGTGAGCCCACCGAAGGGACGATTAAGATTATTGGCGAGGTGAAAGATACCACCAAGCCGACCATTCAGATCACGTCGGGAACCATGCTGAGCCAGGTGATTAGTATTGTGGGTGGCCTGAGCGAGCTCGGTGACCGAAAAAATGTCTATCTCATGCGAGGAGGGCTGCGAATCGTGGTGCCTTACGAAGAGATCGCGGCGGGAGTCGCGGATAAAGACATCAAGCTCCAAGACAAAGACGAGATCTATGTCCCGCGTCTGGAGAAACCGCGTCAGTACACGGTCTTTGGGGGCGTAGAGCGAAAAGGCGCGTTTCCGCTTCTGGGCAAAGTGACGATCTATCAAGCCGTGGCGACTGCGGGGCCTATGGAGGGAGCCAAGCGCAAAGAAGTCGAGTTTGTGCGCGCCGTTGATGGTAAGTACCCGGACAAGCCCCGCAAGATCAACCTGGAGAAGCCCAGCGAGGCGGCTCTTGAGCTACAGGACGGTGACATTATCCGCATCCCTGAAGGCCGCCGTGGCGGTGGAATTGACTTTGGGCAAGCACTGGGCCTCATCGGCAACATCGTCTGGATCACAAGCCTGATCCGGCGGTAGTACCCTCTCGGCCCTCCTCCCAATCCTGGGAGGAGGGAGGGAGGGAGCCTGCCAGAGTTTTAAAAAAGCTCCTGAAAAAATAGTTTTTTATTTTGTGATCTCTCCTGAATCCCTTGACTTTCTCCGAAAAATTAAGGTAAACTAACCGAAACTTCCTCTCCCCGCGAAAGTAGGTAGGAAGAGGGGAATATCCCAAAAAAGCAAGGCATACCGAGACCGTGTGCTATTAGTGTTGCGTTTGTAGTGCTTGGTACTTATAGTTTCTGGTGTGCTTGGGAGCGTAGATGGCTATCGAAGATCGCGATGATTTTGTGGATGTAGTTGCGCAAGCCGTGATAGACCGAATCGAGGAACATCACCGTACTAACAGCCTTGTCGAGCAAGTTGTCGCCCGTGTTATTGAAATTCAGAAAAAAGAATCCGCGCTGAAGGCAAAAGAAGCAGGAGCGCAATCAACGAAAACGATAGAGGAATAACAATGGATAGTTTGGAAGAAAAAGTAGAAGTAGAGCTGACCGTCGCCGAAGAGCGGGCACAGTTTGAAAAAGAAAAGCTCTCTCGTCGTCAAGCCCTAGTGAGAATCGGCTTTCAAGCAGGAGCCGCCGCAATCGCCGCATTAACCGCCGATGAACTCCTCCGTAAAGTCGGAAAAGAGATGCAACGCCGCGCTAGCGATAATAAAGTTGCTCAGCAAGTCGCAAAAGAACTAGAACAATCTGGTGTTGCTTCTGCACAGTTTTTTGATCCTTGTATGTTTGAATATCCTTGTGTACAAGGATTGCCATGCATGCAGTGTGCAGATTCATATTGTGGGCCAGGGCATACCTGTGAAGATGCTTGTCAGTATGCAATGTGTGGTTGTAAACAGTTACTGATTAATGATTATCCAGAATGCTTTGACTCTAATGGTGTACCTCTTGGGATTTGTCCGCAAATTGGTGCAGCTTTACTTGCCTGCCAATCAGCACTTGACGCATGTGTTTTAAATTGTTAGTGTTTTTGCGTTTTGAATGGTAGGCATTTTGTAAATGTCTGCCATTCCATATGATGGAGTGATTTATATGAATAGATTTTTGGTTTTATTATTATTTTTAGTATTTTCTTCTTGTAAATCAGATTCTGACAAGAATATTAAATATATTTTGACTCCAGAACAGATTCGAGACTTGGCAACTCCTTCTGATATTGTAGCTAGGATTGATTTTAATAGCGCTTCGAGTGAATACAAAAAAGCTATTTTAGAGAGGACGCGTTTGTTTGAATTATATAACAATGTGAAATTTTGTGACGAGGCTTTGTTAAAGAATCCCAATGATATATATGCTCTTGTTAAACGTGGTAAAAAATTATACGAATTTAAAGATTATGAAAAATCATTGATGGTACTAAACAAAGTTGTGAAAATTAGACCCGATTATCAAGAAGCTTGGTTTTTTATTGGGAAAATTTATAAGGATACTCATATGGATAAAAATGCCTTGTTTGCTTTTTCTAAAATTCCGAATAGTGATAGTAATTATTCCAAGAATGCAAGAAATATGATTGAGAAAATAAATAAATAAAAAATATATGTATCTAAGATCTGTTTTGTTGTTCATTAGAAAGATATATTATGAAATTATTGATGCGAGTTGGAAATAATTCACTTGTATATTTCTGGTCAAAGTCATGTTCTTCTTGTCATGCCAATATGCTGCATTTGCAAAGGCTTCAGGATGAGTACGGGCCGAAGGGGTTGGAAGTTGTCGCAGTGCATCGGCCTATGGGGGAGTTTGATCTTGACGAAGCCAAGGTGCTGGAAGTGGCCAAAGAGCTTGGCATTACCGAGAAGCTGATCTTCGACAACGACCACTCTATTGGCGATGAGCTGAAAGTAGACGCGTGGCCGACCTATTTTCTCTTTGACAAGGACGGCAAGGTGCGACGGCACGCCAGAGGGCAATTTGGGGTGAAGATGATCGAGCAGGCGCTGATCCGGCTCTTTGACGAAGAGCGCGGAAACGAGGCGACTACAGAGTCGTTTCCAATGGCGTTTTAGCTCTCTGATCCGTTGTTAGTGCCCCCTCATCCCTCCTTCCAAACGCCCAAAGGGCACCCGGAGGAGGGATGGGGTGGGGGAAAACTCTACGGGGCGATCTTTGCTTCGTCGCCCTGGCTTGCATCTTCGACATGAGAGCCGACACGGGTATAGACCCCATCAAAGCCACGCTCCGTATTGCCCAGAGTGATCGTCTTTGTCGCCGCGATACTGTGCGTCTTGGAGAACATCCTGACCATATCACCTCATTTTATCGCCGCCTCCCACAAGCCTGCCAGAGTTTTGAAAAAGCTTCTGAAAAAAATAGTTTTTTATTTTGTGATCTCTCCTAAATCTCTTGACTTTATCCGACATATTAAGGTAAACTAACCGCAACTTCCTCTCCCCGCCACCTCTCCCCGCCACCTCTCCCCGCGAGAGTAGGTAGGAAGAGGGGAATATCCCAAAAAAGCAAGGCATACCGAGACTGTGTACTATTAGTGTTACGTTTGTAGTGCTTTGTACTTAAGTTTCTGGTGTGCTTGGGAGCGTAGATGGCTATCGAAGATCGCGATGATTTTGTGGATGTGGTTGCGCAGGCCGTGATAGACCGAATCGAGGAACATCACCGTACCAACAGCCTTGTCGAGCAAGTTGTCGCCCGTGTTATTGAAATTCAGAAAAAAGAAGCCGCGCTGAAAGCAAAAGAAGCGGAAGCGCAATCAACGAAAACGGTAGAGGAATAACAATGGATAGTTTGGAAGAAAAAGTAGAAGTAGAGCTGACTGTCGCCGAAGAGCGAGCGCAGTTTGAAAAAGAGAAGCTCTCTCGTCGTCAAGCCCTGGCAAGAATCGGCTTCCAAGCCGGAGCCGCCGCAATCGCCGCATTAACCGCCGATGAACTCCTCCGTAAAGTCGGAAAAGAGATGCAACGCCGCACGAAAGATCATAAAGTTGCTCAGCAAGTTGCAAAAGAACTAAGCAATGCTGGTGTCGCTAATGCACTTGCAATAGATGTTCCTACAGGGTCTAAATGTAAATGTAATGTGACTGGAAGTGGTACTTCTTGGTGGTTTTGCACTGTGTGTACTACGAATGAAATAGAAGAGCCTGAAGAGAATATCACCCCAGATGTAGTGCCTGGTAAATGGCCTGCACTAAATTGTGATAAAACTATTAATGATTGTGAAGGATGTTGTAGGAATCAATACGATACATGTGTAGATAGATATAAAGCTCAAGGATATTCTGATGCGGATGCTCGTAGCTTCTGTAATGGGAAACTTGATGATTGTCTTGATCGTATTTGTAAGTAATATTAGTGAAGAATAGAGGTCTGAATGAATACAAATAAGGTTTTTTGGGGGGCATGTGTCGCTGGTGTTGCGACTGCTGCTGTAGTTGTGAAGAATAATTTAGATGCGCGTAGTATAAAAATTGCCTATGGTGAAGAAATTGAGACACTTAATACTATTTCTTCTACCGATCATGGTACGGCTGATGTTGCAAGGCTACGTGCGCAGAAACTACATGACAGTCTAGATCCTGAGACGGCTAAGATCGTTAATAGGGAAATGATTCTGGGCTCTGAAGCTAAATCAGTTGAAGAGAAAATTGTTCATTATCAAAGAGCTGTTGATGCTGATCCTAAATGTTTTGATGCGATGCAACTACTGGCTTTTAATCTGAAAGAGAATAGGGAATATGAAAAAGCGAAAGTCTATTTTCAAAAAATCATTGACGAATGTGATTTAAAAATAAAAGTGAGAATCGCTTCTCGGCAATTAGACAAACTAAAAAATAATAATCTTTGATTCAGTTACGGTTATATACTCTATAGTTTCCTCTAGTCGAAAGGGTATTTTTGAAGCATCTGGACATCTTTAATACGTGTTCAGATGCTTTATTTGTTTGATGTTAATGCTGGGATTTTTTATGCATATTTTAACTGAAAATAATGTTGGTTTGGTGTATTTTTGGTCAAAGTCCTGTCCTTCTTGTCATGCGAATATGCCACATTTGCAAAAATTGCGAGATGAATATGGGCCGAAGGGTTTGGAGGTAGTCGCGGTGCATCGGCCTATGGGGGAATTTGATCTTGACGAGGCTAAAGTGCTCGAAGTGGCCAAAGAGCTTGGCATTACCGAGAAGCTGATCTTCGACAACGATCACTCTATCGGCGATGAGCTGAAGGTGGACGCGTGGCCGACGTACTTTCTCTTTGACAAAGATGGCAAGGTGCGACGGCATGCCAGAGGACAGTTCGGGGTGAAGATGATCGAGCAGGCGCTCATCCGGCTCTTTGACGAAGAGCGCGAAAACGAGGCGGCTACAGAGTCGTTTCCAATGGCGTTTTAGCTCTCTGCTCCGTTTTTAGGGAACTCAGGGAGGCGGATGGCGCGGAGGGTCTTGATGCGCCTGCCTTCCAGGGTCTCGACCACCAGCTCGACACCCTCCGCGAGGACGCGCTCTCCTACCGTGGGTTCGTGGCCGAGGATCCCAAAGACGAAGCCGCCAATGGTGGTATAGTCCTCGTGCTCTAGCGTGGTGCCGAGGCGTTCGTTGATGTCATCCAGGCTCAGGCGGCTGTCTACGAGAGTTTCGGTGGGCGAGAGGACGGTGATCTCGGGCTCATCGGTGTCGTACTCGTCCTGGATCTCCCCGACGATCTCCTCTAAAACGTCCTCAATGGTCACGATCCCCGCCGTGCCCGCGTACTCATCTTGCACAATGGCGAGCTGATGATGTGAGTGGCGCATAGTCTCTAAGAGATCGGAGACGCGGCGGGTCTCGGGGACAAAATACGGGGGGCGCATGAGCTTGCCCAGGCTCACCTGGCGGTCCGTGCTGGCAAAGAGCTTGAGCAGGTCCTTGGCATGCAGAATGCCCACCACATTGTCAATTGTGTTGGCATAGACCGGGATGCGTGAGTGTCCCGACGAGAGAATCAGCTCGACGACTTTTTCGGGGGGAGCGGTGATCGCGACAGCGGCCATGTCCACACGCGGGGTCATGACCTCTCGCACCTCCGTCTCGGAGATCTCGATAATATTCTTGATAATCTCCTCCTCGCCTTCGTCAATGCCACCCCCCTTGCCCTGGTCGTCCACGAATTTTTCGAACTCCTCGCGGGTCATCATCGGCGACTCGAAGCGTGCCTGCGGTGCCACAATCCGCACCAGCCCCAGAATCAGCCCGGAGAACGGCGTGAAAAGGGGCATGCACCCGCGCACAAACGGAGCGAGGCGCATGGCCCAGTAATCGGGCGCTTGAAGTGCCAGGGACTTGGGGAGCATCCCCCCGAGTGCCATCGCCAGGAGTGCAATCGGGATGGTGATGACCGCGGAGGCAACGATTCGAGCGTAGTTGGGACTGACGATCAGGTGCCGGACGGTTGGAACGAGCGGGTGCGCGAGCACGGTCGCGGCGACGGCTGCTGCCGTAAACCCACAGATCGTCATGCCCACTTGGGTGGTGGCGATCATGCGGGGCTGGTTTTCTAAGAGTGCCTGAACGGCCCTCGCTCCTCGCCGACTTTCTTCGACGAGCTGCTCGACCCGTGTGGAGCGGAGCGAGAGAAGGGCAGCTTCTGCCATGGAAAAAGCGCCCATGAGCAGGATCAGGAGAAGCACCAGCAAGCTGCTGGCGAGTAAAAAGGCGAGAGGTAAACTATCAGGGTCCATAGGTTATTTTTGTGAGGGTTGTGGAGACGGTGCCCAGACGGGCAGCTGCGTCGTGGGCAGATGAAAGCCCAGCCACTGAGGGACTTGGAGCACCAGAGCGGCCAGAGTGAGGGCAATGACCGCCCCGGCAACGACCTCCCGAAGCGTGTGGATCTTGGTCTCAACACGGGACTGTGCCACGAGAGCCGCCAGCCCAAGAGCCAGCAGCCCAACCGCTGGTTGAGGGACGAGAAAGACAATGACTCCTGCGATATAAAACGCAATCGCGGAGTGCCCCGAGATGACACCGCCCTGGAGAAGCGAGCCCTTGCGCCCGGCGATCTTGCCCAGAAACACAGTCAGGAGGAGCAGGACAAATGCCCCCAGAAAGACAGGGACAGTGGGGGGCTGAACTAGGCGGATAGAGAGTGTATTGAGGTGAACCGCTCCCCAAAACACCACTCCCCCGACAAGAACTGCCGTAATGGCGGAGATCAAGACGGCTCCTGCGGCAACATCTTTGATGAACTTAGCGGCGGGGTGGTAGCTTTGGGTGATCATGTCCACAGTCGCCTCAATGGCGGTGTTAAACATCTCTGTGATCATCACCAGCGCGGCGCAGAATACTAGGGCCAGCATCTCCACCCGTGGCAGGCGTAGAATCAGGCCCGCTAAGAAGACAGCTAAAAACGTGAGGATGTGGAAGCGCATGTTCCGCTGGGTGCGAAAAGCATGGCCGAGTCCCTCAACCGCATGGCGGAACGAGACCAGCGGATTCTTGGTACGCCAAGTGGAGTGGCTCATCTGTTGGCTCTATTGTAACCTATCCCAGCGTTCCGGTCGAGTCGCTGAATTTTTCGGTCTCCACCCCCGACTTTTGTAGCAGGGTAAGGAGCACATTAGAGAGGGGGGGGTGCTTGTCTTGGTCAAAGGCGAGGTGCCGTCCGTGCTTAAGCCCCAGTGCCTTTCCTCCTGCCAGAAGTAGGGGCAAGTTTTTCGGTGAGTGATCTCCCGTGCCCGTGCCCGAGTTCATCCCTGAGCCAAAGACGATCATGGTCCGATCCAGCATCCGGCTCTCCGCCTCTTGCGTGGCGGCGAGTAGTTTTACAAAGCGCTCTAAGCGGCTGAGGTGAAACTTGTCGATCTCGGCGAGCTTTTTGAGTTTTTCGGGGCTGCCATCGTGGTGCGAGAGCTCGTGGTGGTTCTCGCCGCCGCCGCCAAAGCCACCTGCCTCGCGCGACCACTCAAAGGTAATGACGCGTGTCGTGTCGGTCACAAACGAAAGATAGCTGAGCTGGAGCATGACATCCAGCCACATGGGCCGGTCATGCGCGTTGCCAGGCTGCATGTTCAGGCCGAGGCCCGCCTCCGAGACTTTGGGCTTAGGGACATCGATCCAGCCTTGCAAGCGCCCGACCAGCTGCTCCGTCTCCCGCACCGAGGTGTAGTACTCATCGAGCTTTTTCTTGTCATCGGTGCCGAGTTTTTTATCGAGTGCCTTGGCCTCGGCAGAGATCTCATCGAGAATCGAGCGGCGCTGGGTGTAGCGTCGGAGCGCAGCGGCCCGGTCGGCGGCGTTCTCGGGCACAAAGAGGCGCTCGAAAAGCCGTCGGGGGGAGTTTTCGGAGGGCAGCGGCGTCCCATTGCGATCAAACGAGAGCGTGTGCGAGTGCCCCGCGCTGCCCGTCCCCGACATATCCGAGAGCTGGAGCGAGGGGTAGCGGGTCGCCTTGGCGTGTGCCGCGGCGATCATCTGGTCCATGGAGATCGAGTTATTGTAGTCCGAGCCGGGCTTGCTCTTGAGGTTCGCGCCCGTCAGCCACGTGTCCGCTCCCGAGTGCCCGCCCTCGGACTGGGGATGGCCTAGCCCTGAGAGAACCGTGAACTCGCTCCGAATGCTTGCCAGTGCCTGGAGTGTCGGGGAGAGGGTGTAGCTCTCCCCCGCGTCTTTGGGCACCCACTCGGCGATATTGACCCCGTTGGGGATGTAGCAGCAGATCAGGCGCGGGTGCTTGACATCGCATCTTTCCCACGGCTGGAAGCCACCCTGTGCTGTTGTCCGGCGTGGCAACATCGCATCGAGCATCGGTAACAATAAACTTGCGCCTGCGGCGCGTAGAACAAATCGTCGATTCATTTGGTGCGAAATGCCTCCGAGGTGACGGTGTATTCGATCAGGGAGCGCAGGGTATTCTTACGCTCTTTCATGTGGCCGACAGCGCTTTGAACCAGGGGCCGGTCGGCGATGCTCAGTTCGCGGCCGAGGGCAAACGTCAGGAGCTTGGTGGAGAGGCAGGTGAGGAAGTCGTCGCTGCGGGCGAGGAGCGCGTCTTGGAGGCCGTCCACGCCGGTGATCTTGGTGCCATCGGGGAGCTGCGAGCTGGCGTCGATCCGCGGGTCGTTCTGCTCGACACGGCCCTTGTAGCCAAAGCCCTCGCGCTCGCGCCACGCCCCCGACGCGTCGAAGTTTTCGAGGGAGAACCCAAGTGGGTCGATGCGGCTGTGGCAGCGGGCACACTGTGGCCGGGTGCGGTGGATTTCGAGGCGCTTGCGAACCGTCGCTTTCTCGATGCCCGGAACCCGCGCGGCGATCTCACCGGCATTGGCGATGGGCAGCCCTGGATCAGCCCCGAGCAGGGTCTTCATGATCCACGTGCCGCGCTTCACCGGCGAGGTGCGCGTCCCGTTCGACGTGATCGTAAGGATGCTGGCCTGGGTCGGGACGCCGCCCCTCGGAACACTGGGCGGGACGGCCACCCGCCGAAACGCATCGCCCTTGACACCGGGAATCCC
>NZ_CBAYMC010000142.1:0-11511 GCF_964826245.1 Armatimonas sp.
AGCCCGGCACGGGCTTTGCGGCACGCAGTGCCATTGCAGACGCCGGTTTTCAACCGGTGGCGATCAGTCCCCTTTGACGGCGTGTTTGATGCGCTCCCAGAGGCCCTTGCCGGAGTCGTGGTGATCGGGAGTCTGGCCCGCAACTTCGCCGCGTAGCTCAGCGAAGCTGCGGAGCGACTTGCGCTCCTCTTCGGAGAGTTTGGTGGGCACTTGAACCGCAATCACGACCGTCAGATCGCCTTTTTGGTTACGGTTACGGATATTGGGCATGCCATGGCCCCGTAGCTTGAAACGTGTGCCATTCTGCGTACCTTCGGGAATGGCAAGGCTCACCGAGTCGCCGCTCAGCGTGCTGACCGAGATCGTGTCACCAAGCGCGGCCTGCACAAAGGTGAGAGGTTGGGAGATGTAGAGATCCATCCCATCACGCTCAAATTTCTCGTGCTCTTTCACCCCGAAGAAGATGTAGAGATCACCCGGCGGGCCATTCAGGGTCCCTGCTTCGCCCTCACCTCGGATCGGGAGCTGCATGCCATCGTCCACGCCCGGTGGAATCGGCACTTTGAGCTCACGGGTCTTGCGAAGCTTTCCACGCCCTGCACAGCCGCCGCAGGGGCTCTTGACCACCTGGCCTCGTCCCTGACAGCGCGGACAGGTGACACTGGTCTGCACCGTCCCGAGAATGGTCTGCTGGACTTGCCGGGTTGCGCCGGTGCCGCCACACTGCACGCAGGTATCGGGCTTGGTGCCCGGAGCCGCGCCGTTTCCGCCACAGGTCTCACAGTTCTCCGTACGCGGCACCTGGATCGTCTTTTCGCCCCCACGGAGCGCCTCTTCCAGAGTGACTTCCATGTCGTAGCGCAGGTCCTCGCCACGCTGCGGCCCGGGCCGTCGCCCCCCGCCACCGCCGCCAAAGAACACATTCAGAATATCGTCGAGGCCGCCGCCACCGCCGAAGCCATCGAAGCCGCCAGCGCCAAAACCGCCACCGCTGCCGCCTGAGGCAGCGTGGCCAAAGCGGTCATAGGCACCGCGCTTCTGCGCATCGGAGAGCACCTCGTAGGCCTCTCCCACTTCTTTAAACTTATCTTCGGCACCCGCATCACCCTGATTGACATCGGGGTGAAACTTGCGGGCGAGCTGTCGGTAGGCTTTCTTAATATCCTCTGCGGAAGAATCCCGCGAGATTCCTAGAACCTCGTAGTAGTCCCGCTTACTCTCCGTGGCCATTTGTCTCTCCTGTTTCTATTCCAGTCTTTGGTTGTACGCCAGCCTCCGACGGCTCTTGCTCTTGAGCGGATGCTGGGCGCGAGTAGATCGCTTCGGAAAGAGCGTAGATCTGATCGTTGAGTTGCTGTGTCTGTGCTGCAAGAGCCTCTTTGCTGTCTCCTTGAAGGGCTACCCGAAGTGCATCCATGGCCTCGTGAATCGCAAGCTGTCGCTCTCCACTTACCTGGGGCAGGGCATGGGCGATCAAAAGCTGTTTATCGGCATGGTAAAGCGCTGCATCGGCGAGGTTGCGCGCCTCTTGTACGACGCGTCGCTGACGGTCACTCTCGGCGTACTCTGTTGCCGCGGCCACCATTTGCTCAACCTCTTCTTGAGAGAGCCCTGAAGCGGCGGTAACGGTGATTTTCTGAGCGGCCCCTGTGGCACTATCTTTCGCGGAGACGTGCAAGATGCCATTGGCATCTATATCAAAGAGCACTTCAATCTTGGGGACGCCTCGTGGTGCGGGGGGGATTCCTTCCAGCAGGAAGCGCCCAAGGCTCTTGTTGTCCACCGCCATCTCGCGCTCGCCCTGAAGGACATGGATATCAACCGCGCTCTGGCCCTCGGTAGCGGTGGTAAAGTTCTCGGTGCGGCTCGTCGGAAGCGTCGTATTTCGTGCGATCAGACGTGTCATCACGCCTCCCAGGGTCTCGATTCCCAGAGAGAGCGGTGTCACGTCTAGCAGAACCAAATCGGTCAGCTCTCCGATGAGCATTCCCGCCTGAATCGCCGCTCCCGCCGCCACGACTTCGTCCGGGTTCATCCCCTTGAAAGGGTCTTTCTGGAAGATCTCACGTACCATGTCCTGGATCGCGGGCATGCGCGTTGCCCCGCCGACCAAGACGATTTTTTGGAGCTGCTGGGGCGCAAGACGCGCATCGTTGAGCACTTGGTAGGTGGGGTCGCGCACTTTATCCCGCAGTCCGGCAGTTAGTGCTTCAAACGTACCTCGCGCCAGGTTCTTTTCTAGGTGAAGCGGGCCATCGTCGTTTGCACTGATAAAGGGCAGGTTGATGCTCGTGCTCAGCATTGTGGAGAGCTCAATCTTGGCTTTCTCCGCCGCTTCTTTGAGGCGCTGGAGGGCGAGGCGATCTTTAAGAAGGTCTATCCCAAACTCTTGCTGAAACTCCTCGGCGAGCCAGCCCACAATGGCATTGTCCCAGTCGTCGCCGCCTAAACGCGTATCGCCGCAGGTGGCTTTGACATCGAAGACTCCACCTTTGAGCTCCAGAATAGAGACATCGAAAGTCCCGCCGCCCAAGTCCCAGACAAGAATGGTTTCATCCTCTTGCTTATTCAGACCGTAAGCGAGCGCGGCGGCAGTGGGCTCGTTGATGATGCGCAGCACCTCAAGCCCCGCGATCTGCCCGGCATCTTTGGTAGCTTGGCGCTGTCCATCGTTGAAGTAGGCGGGAACCGTGATCACCGCGCGGTCAACGGGCTCTCCGAGATAGGCTTCTGCATCGGCCTTGAGCTTCTGGAGAATCATCGCACTGATCTCCGGGGCGGAGTAGCCGCGCTCTTCCACAAAGACCCGGTGATCGGAGCCCATGTAGCGCTTGATTGAGGCAAACGTCCGCTCAGGGTTAGCCACAGCCTGCCGCTTGGCAAGCCGTCCCACGACACGCTCGCCGTCCCGGCTAAAGCCAACCACAGACGGACAGAGGCGCGAGCCTTCGGTGAGAGTGATCACCGTCGGCTCGCCCGCTTCTAGGACCGCTACCACAGAGTTTGTGGTGCCCAGGTCAATCCCGACAATACGGCCCATTGCTATTGCATTTCCTCAGGCTTAAATATCGGTTCCTTCGGACTCATCATCAGGCAGAATGAGCGGCTCTTCCTCTTCGGGCTCTTCGTCCACCAGCATGTCGCTGGCTTCTTCATCATCTCCGAGCAAGCTGTCGTCCATATCCGCTCCGAGGGCGGCGGCAGCGCGTGCCAGCTCATCATCGGGGAGTGCCAGCGGATCCATGTCCACTTCGATATCACGTGCACCGACGACAGCTTCCTGATCGGCGATGGCTTCGCGGCCTGCGAGGGACTGCTCGTCGAACTTGTACTGTACTTTCCCCTCCGCGATCTCTTCTAGCGCGATTGTCAGCGGGTTGGTGGAGTCGGTGGGAAGACGAGGGCGGCTGCCCTCTTTGAGCTGCTTGGCACGCTTGGCCGCCAGGATCACCAGCGCATACTTGCTGTCAACCTGCTTGTCAATCTTGTCGGGGGATGGATAGATCATGTTTCGAATTACCTTCTGTGCGCTCTTGTGGCCCGTCTCGCTCCTGCTCCAGCTCAAGGATCACCTTGACACCGGCAATATTGACTTTACGCTCCTCGGTCAAGTGCCGAACGCGCGCAAGCGTGACAATATCCGCATCGGAGTAGAGTCGCCGATTTGAGTCCGTCCGGCGAGGAACGACGATTTCCTCTTGATCCAGAACGCGCAAGACCCAGCACGGCAGCCCGGCGAGTCGGGCGGCCACACTGATGACATAGACCGGCTCATTTTCGTTATGGGGCATGGGTTTTTAAAAAATACGGGTACAAAAAACGCAGTGTATATTCTAGGCCATTCTGGGAGAAATCGCAAGTTTTTTTCGGAAGTTTGCAACCCTTTGAAGGCCAAGGCATACTAATCGTGTCAGAACACTCAGAGTAAACCGAGGAGAGCGATCCGAATGAGCCTATTGCAAGATGCAGCGGAGTACGAAAAGAATCACTGGGATAACTACCTGACACGGATACGAAGCCAGTCCGCCCGTGACTACCTCAGCCAGGTCGGGAAACTTATCGGACTGCTGATTCTCACAGGCCTGCTCCTCGACGGAGCCCGGCGTGAGACACTGCACAGCAGTAGCTTCGTCGTTGCTTTCTCTCCAGGAGCCCGCCTCCGAACCACCAAGGGAACAAGCTCTCCTAGCTTTGTGGGCCAGTCCTTCTCACGAGGATCGAGCTTTTCGACCGATGCGACAGGACGTGTGACACTTGCCTTTAGAGATGGCAGTGTTGTGGAGCTCGGGCCTCGGAGCCAGCTCACCCTGATGCAGAGCGATGCCTTTCGCAACGGCCAAAAGCGGCGGCAGTTCCAGCTTAGTAGCGGCTCTGCACGAGTCTTAGCCTCCCCCGAAACAGAGACGCGCTTCGTTACCGCTGAGGGGATAGTGGGATCGAAGAAAGGCAGCTTCCTCTTTACAGTAGGCCGTGGAGTCTCCGCAGACAGCGCTGCCAGCCTCGCACGCCACGCTCTCAAACCCAGCTTTCTGCAGAGCATTGAGCGCGGGGTTTGGTGGCCACTGGACACGCTTCTGAGTAGGCTAGGGATCATGGGAGCAGGAACCATCCTTACCACCGATTCCCAGCGCCGCGATGCCTGCCGCACCGCTGGTGTCGCGCTTCAAAAGGCGCTGATCTCAAGTGGAGCAAGCCTCTCCCCAGGCAAAGAGCTCTCTCTGGAGAGTGCGGGGCTCTCAGGAGACGCACTCACACAAGCCCAAGCCGCGATTCGTGGCCCTGGTTTTGTCCTCGTGCAGAGCGGAAGTAATTTTGTCGCTACCGTAGTAGCACGTGACTCGGCAGGCACTCGCTTTGCCCTCACTCCTCAAGGTATCCAAGAGAGAAAACCCTAGGGGTATTTGGTTTGCGGGTACAATGGGAGTATGGAGCGATTTGCTTTCATCATTCACCCCATAGATGTCCGCAAGGATCTCAGCCGCAAGTTTCCCGTGGCAAAGTATCTTCCCGATGCGCTTCTGGCTGAGCTCCTGCGGAAGCTGCCTCCTCAGCCCGTGGCACATCTAACGGGCATTCGTTCTGCAACAGGCGTGGAGCTGGAGGGCTGGTTTATCTTCTGCCCCCTCTCGCCCCCGCAGCTTCTGAACCTGCCTCCGGAGCAAGTCTACGAGAAGCTTCAGCGCTGCTGCGAGCTGGCGGAGGGCTTGGGGGCCAAGATTATTGGGCTGGGCGCACTGACGAGTGTGGCGGGCGATGGCGGCATCACGCTGGCCACGCGCACCAAGCTCGCGGTCACGACAGGCAACTCCTACACGGTCGCCACAGCGGTGGAGGGCGCGATGCGTGGGGCGGAGCTGATGGGCACCCCGATCTCGATGGCCCATGTCGCCATTGTTGGGGCCAGTGGCAGTATCGGCCACACGAGTGCGCTTCTATTGGCTCCCCATGCCGCCAAGATGACCCTAATTGGGCGGGACACGACGCGCCTGGAGCCCGTGGCGCGGGAAGTGACCGAGCGCGGCGGGAAGTGCGTCACCGTGACCAGCTCTGTGGAAGATGGCCTGCGCGATGCGGATGTCATTGTGACGGTCACGAGCGCCGCCGATGCCATTATCGAGCCACAGCACCTCAAGCGCGGAGCCGTGGTCTGTGATGTCGCCCGGCCACGCGATGTGAGCACGCGAGTCGCCAAAGAGCGCGATGATGTTTTAGTCATTGAGGGCGGCTGCGTCGCGATTCCCGGCGAGTTCGTGGCCACCAAGACAACCAAGCAAGGTGTGGATCGGCCCGGTGAGCCCTTCTCGTTTGGCTTCCCACCCGGCACGGCCTACGCCTGCATGTCGGAGACCATGATGCTGGCCCTCGACGGGCGCTACGAGAGCTTCACCCTGGGCAAGACTGTGAGCGTCGCACAGGCTGAGGAGATGTGGCGGCTCGCGGAGAAACATGGCTTCAAGCTCGCGGGCTTCCGCTCGTTTGAAGAAGCTGTCACCCAGGAAACCATCGCCCGTGTGCGCCTTGCCGCAGGAAGAAAGCTAGATTGAGCCGCCCCCCTCTCCACCCCGACTTGGTCGCACTCGCAGCCAACGCGCTCCGTGGTGCAGGCTTTGCGCCCGAGTTCCCCGCAGAGGTTGAGACGGAAGCGGAGCGCGAAGTCGCGCTCCCCACAAATCTCCCTGACCTGCGGGATCTTCTCTGGTCCTCCGTGGACAACACGGAGTCGCGGGACTTAGACCAGATCGAGGTGGCCGAGCGCCTGCCCGATGGCGATATCTTGCTGCGGGTCGGGATCGCCGAGGTGGACTGGCGCGTGGGACAAAATGGCGTGATTGATGCGCACGCGGCCAAGAACACGAGTAGCTTGTACACCCCCGGTCATGTCTTTCCCATGCTCCCCGAGGCGCTCTCCACCACGGCAACCTCGCTCCTCCAAGACAGGGATCGGGTCGCGATGGTGATCTCCCTGCGCGTCAACCCCGACGGTACTCTCCAAGAGCGGAGCGTCACGCCCGCTCTAGTGCACAACTACGCCAAGCTGTCCTACGACCGTATCGGCCTCTGGCTAGAGGGTAGCGCGCCTGTGCCCGAGGAGGTCACCGCCGTAGACGGACTGGAGGCGCAGCTGCGCCTGCAAAACGAGACACTAGAGCGCTTTCTGGCCCTGCGCCTGAAGCAAGGAGCGCTCAACTTTGAGAGCGTCGAGACCGTGCCCATCACCGAGAACGGGAAGATTGTGGGGATGCGTCAGGTTCATAAAAACCGGGCGCGCCTGCTGATCGAGAGCTTCATGGTCGCCGTCAATACCGCCGTGGCGGAGATTCTTCATGAGAGTGGACGGGCCTCGATTCAGCGCATCGTCCGTGCCCCGCGCCGCTGGGAGAAGATTGTCGAGATCGCCAAGAGCCTGGGCGACACCCTGCCCGAGACGCCCGATCCGCGTGCGCTTTCTGCATTTCTGGAGCGCCGCCGCACGGCCAACCCCAATGGCTTTACAGAGCTCTCTCTCACCGTCGTGAAGCTACTCGGGCCAGGCGAGTATGTCCTGGTGAAGGCGGGCCTAGGCAGCGAAGGCCACTTTGGCCTTGCCGTCGGTGGCTACACGCACTCGACAGCCCCGAACCGGCGCTACGTGGACATTGTCGTGCAGCGGCTGATCAAGGCATTTCTGACCAAGACCCCAGAGCCCTACACCCCCGAAGCGCTAGCAGCACTTGCCGCACACTGCACCGAGCGCGCGAGTATGGCCGATAAAGTCGAGCGACGGCTCAAGAAGTCCGCCGCCGCGATCTTCCTGCAAGACCGTGTGGGAGAGATCTTTGATGCCGTCGTGACGGGCGCAAAGAACGGAAAAGTCTATGCAAGGCTAACCGATCCCCCCATCGAGGGCCGCGTCACCCGCAACGAGCACGGCCTGGATGTTGGGGACCACATTGTCGTCAAGCTGATCAAAGCCGACCCCGAGTCGGGCTTTATTGACTTTCTGCACAAGGACTAAGCCGGGCGCTAGAAACAGTTACCAAGTCCTGCAAAGTAACCTCGCTCCAAGCCCGACACGCCTTCTCAAGTTGCACGAGAATCTCGATAGCATAAAAAAAGTTGGTCGTATCCTCAACCGTGCACTCACAGAGAAACGGCGTGGACTTCTCCTTCGCAAAGATCAAAACACGATCATCCCGCGTCCGACAGCTCCACCTACTAAATCATCGTAGGCGGTTTCGATCTGGCCGAGTTCATACGTGCGCGTGAGGAGCTTCTCCAGCGGCAGGCGGCCCTGGCGCCAGAGCTCGGCGAACCGTGGAAAGTCGCGGCGGGGGTGGGCGGTGCCGTAGTAGGTGCCTGCGACGGTTTTCTCTTGCCGTGTCCAAGCCGCGCCTGGTAGCGAAGTCAGGGAGTCGGTGGGGGTAATGCCGGCAAGGACCGCCATCCCACCGGGCTTGATCGCATCGAAGGCGTGGCGCTGGAGCTCGGGCAGGCCGACGCACTCAAAGGCGAAGTCCACGCGCTTGTTGAGCACGGGTGAGAGGCTTGTCTCTGTCGCGCCAAGAAGCTTTGCGAAGGCGAGCTTTTCCTCGGAGACATCCACGGCGACAATACGCCCCGCACCTGCCGCCGCCGCACCGAGAATCGTGCAGAGGCCCACGCCACCACAGCCAAAGACAGCCACAGAGTCGCCGGGCGCGACGCGGGCTTTATTCAGCACGGCCCCGACACCTGTGGTCACGGCGCACCCGAGCACAGCGGCAATCGTGGGAGGAATGTCCGAGGGAAGCGGGACGGCGCAGCACTCCGGAACGACCGTGTACTCTGCGAAGCATGCTGTCGCGGTGAAGTGGTAGACCGGAGTCCCGTTCTGCGAGAGGCGGGTCGTGCCGTCTAAAAGCGTCCCCGCCCATTTCGGGGCTAAGTACTCCTGGCAGAGTGCTGGGAGATTATCTAAACAGCACTCACACAGGCCACAGTAGGGCGCCCAGTTCAGCGCCACCAAGTCCCCCACGCGCACTTGGCTCACACCCGGCCCAATCGCCTCCACGATCCCCGCGCCCTCGTGGCCGGGAACGGTCAGCGGCGGCACTTTGGTCGCGCCTGTCACCAAGTGCCAGTCCGAGTGACAGACTCCGGCGGCCTGCATCTTCACCAAGACCTCACCGGGCCCCGGGTCCGCAAGCTGGACAGACTCAATACGAAACGGGGTTCCGACTTCCCGAAAGATGGCAGCAGAGATCGTGCGCATACCCGCAGTATAGCGGGATTTTCGGTTCCAGGGTTTAGAGCAGAGCCAATCTTGCCAATAAATAAGAACACTAGAGTCCCACTCACTGGTCTATATGACCGCCTTGCTTGTTGCAGCAGAGGTGAGTGGGGCTTTCGTGTTTTCCCCATCCCCTTTCTGAGGATATAATAAAGCCCATGCGAGGAATTGTTCTAGCGGGTGGCAGTGGTACCCGTCTCTACCCCATGACGATGGCCGTGTCGAAGCAGCTCATGCCGATCTATGACAAGCCGATGGTCTACTACCCCCTGAGCACGCTGATGCTCGCTGGGATTCGCGATATCCTGCTGATCTCCACCCCAGAGGATCTGCCACTTTTCGAGCGCTTACTCGGCGATGGCAGTGCCTTTGGTGTCTCGATGCAGTACGCGGTTCAGCCACGCCCCGAGGGTCTGGCGCAGGCCTTTCATATTGGGGAGGCGTTTGTGGCAGGTGGCCCGGCGGCACTGGTGCTGGGCGACAATATCTTTTATGGCCACGGCCTCCCCAAGCAGCTTCGTGGGGCTGCGGCTCGCACCGAGGGCGCGACAGTGTTTGGCTACCATGTCAAAGACCCCGAGCGCTACGGCGTGATGGAGTTTGATGCGGCAGGCCGGGTCATCTCGCTGGAAGAGAAGCCCCAAAAACCCAAGTCCAGCTACGCCGTTGTCGGGCTGTACTTCTACGATAGCCAGATCACCGAGATTGCCAAGAACATCAAGCCCTCGCACCGTGGCGAGCTGGAGATCACGGATGTGAATCGCGTGTACTTAGAGCAAGGTCAGCTTCACGCGGACTTATTTGGCCGAGGAACTGCCTGGCTCGACACAGGTACGCACGACTCGCTCTTAGAAGCGAGCAACTTTGTTGCTGCCATCGAGCGCCGTCAAGACTTGCAAGTCGCGTGTCTGGAAGAGATCGCCTATCTTGCGGGCTGGGTAAGCCCCGATCAGCTTCTGGAACGGGCCACCCAGCTGGGCAAGACCGAGTACGCAACCTATCTGCGCCGTTTGGTGAAGTAAGTCCCAGACAGTTTGTGTTATACTTGCCCTGATAACTATGCCTGAACCGCTCAAGCCCGATGATCTCGCACCCGAGTATGCTGCCGTCCTGACCACTCAGGAGTACACACGCAAGACTCCTATTGAGGGAGTTAGAACCCTCTCTTTGAACCTGATGATGGACGATGGAGGTAGCTTCGCGGAGCTAGTACGGCTAGATGAAACGGGGCACCTGCTCGCTATCCCCGAGTTCCAGGTGCGCCAGTCGTCGTACTCGTTGGTGCTCCCTGGAGCCATAAAAGCCTTTCATCTGCACTACAATCAAGAAGATGTCTGGTTTGTCCCGCCGACAGATCGCCTGCTCGTTGGGCTACTGGACTGTCGAAAAGACTCCCCAACTTGCGGCGTCTCGATGCGTCTCGTGCTAGGTGGCGGACGGGCACAGCTCCTCTATATCCCGCGAGGTGTTGCGCATGGGGGGGCCAATATCGGAACTCAAAACGCAACCATTCTTTACTTTGTCAACCAGCACTTCAACCTGGATGATCCCGATGAGCGCCGCCTGCCCTGGGATACTTTAGGCGCTGAGTTCTGGCAAATGACGCCCGGTTAGGATAGGGCTTCGATGCGCCTTACCTACGGCGACACCATCCGAGTCTGTGGGCTACTGGCGGTGATCCTGATCCATGTCTGTGGGTTTGGACGTCGCCCGCCGCTTCTGGAGGACCCGAGCGGGTGGTGGATCTGCAACACGCTCTCCTCGCTCTCTCAGTGGGCGGTTCCGGTTTTTGTGATGCTCTCGGGGGCGCTCTTGCTCAACCCGGATCGAACGGAGACACCGCTGGCCTTTGCCCGAAAGCGTTTCTTTCGGGTCGGGGTGCCCTTGCTCTTCTGGTGCTATTTCTATCTCGCCTGGAGCAACCCGAAGGGCATGACCGAGCAGAGCTGGGAGTTTCTGCGGCAAGGGCGGCCATACTACCATCTCTACTTTCTCTTTATCGTGGCCGGGCTCTACTTGCTCACCCCGCCGCTCCGTGCCATGATCCGCTTTCTGGGCGACCGTGAGCGCTGGTGGCTGGGTGTGGTGGCGCTGATTCTCGCGGGGCTAACCGCACTCTGGCGACCCGAGGCGGAGGAGCGGACGGCATGGACTCTCTTTATGCCCTATTTAGGCTACTATATCCTCGGGTTCTCCCTGCGGCGGCGAACCGGCGACCCGCTAAGCCCCGTTCTCGGCCTGATGGCCTGGCTGCTGGCGGCAGCCTATCTCGTGTTTGGCGAGTGGATCAAGGCCGCCGATGTGGAACCCACGCGCTCACTTCGCTTTGTGATCCAAGGCCACTTCGCCCCGACCGTCATTTTAGAGAGCTTAGGCGTTTTTGTGTGCCTGCGCGAGTGGATACGCCGCGAGTCGCCATGGGTGCATTTTCTTGCCAATCTGTCGCTCGGGATCTACTTGATCCACCCATTTTTGCTGGAAGAGCTTGCTCGCTCCGGGATGAGCAACCGCTGGCACGGCCCCGCGGTCGGGGTTCCGATGACGGTTTTGCTGCTCCTGGGGCTGAGCACGCTGGCGGTCTACCTCATCCAGCGTGCCCCGTTTGCCAAGAACCTAATCGGCGGCTAATCCGGCAAGCCGAAGAGCGTTTTAGGAGCTTTATGGGGCGGCTCCGCCCAGTCTGACCAAGCAACATCGGTTGGGCCAATCACGTGCTCGACAGCTTTCCACTTCCCCCCCACTTTCTTCAGCAGCGCATAGGT
>NZ_CBAYMC010000143.1:0-11501 GCF_964826245.1 Armatimonas sp.
GCTACGAGACCCATGTCGCCTGCCAGTTCACACGCTTCAAGGACGATGTCGCGGCCCATGCGGACGGTCTGCACCACGTCCCGATCCAGCGCAACCCACTCGATCCGAGGAACATGCTGGCGCTCGTCCAGCTTGTCAAGCTTATCCGCAAGCTCCGGCCCGATATCGTCCACTGCCACAACCCCAGCGGCGGGTTTTATGGGCGGCTCGCCGCCACTTTGGCGAAACACTGGCTCCCCCAAACTCGGGGGCGGGGGGGGCTGAAGCGCGTCTACACCGCGCACGGTTTTCATTTTCACCCACTCGGTGGCAGGCTCAGCAATGCGCTCTATCGCGCCATCGAGAGCTTTGCCGGACGTTTTCTCTCCGAGGCGGTGCTCACGATCAACCAGTGGGATTTTGAAGAAGCCAAGAAGCTCATGCCCCCCGAGCGCGTCTACTTCACCCACGGCGTCGGCGTCTCTACCGATGAGTTCGATCCCGCGACAGTTACGACCGAAGAACGTCAGAAAATCCGCGATGAGTTGGGAGTACCTGAAGATGGAATTTTGATTTCTACCATCGGGGAGCTGATTCCGCGAAAGGGGCACAGGATGCTTCTTGAGGCGCTTAAACAGGTGACGATGCACCACCATGATTTTTGTTGTGTGATTGTTGGAGACGGAATTCTTGAACCGGAGTTGCAACAAACCATTTCAAAATATGGACTGGAAGGAGTGGTTCGCCTAGTCGGTTTTCGCCGAGATACTAAACAGATTCTGGCTGCTAGTAACATTTTTGTCTTTTCTTCTTTGCAGGAAGGTTTGCCTTGTGCTGTGCAGGAAGCTCTTTCTATGGAAATTCCGGTGGTAGCGCTGAATATTCGAGGGTGTGCCGACTTGCTTAATGGCTTGATGTGGTGGAATCCCCGCTGGAGGCGAGCTTCTAGCGTGCCTTGGTGGCAAGTGTTGTTCGGAGGAAACGGGACAGATATTGCGCAGGCAATTTTGCAGCTCCTGGCTCATACGGAACCGGAAAGACAAAAATTAGGCCGAGCAGGCCGACAGAAAATGATTGAGCACTACTCCCGCCCCGTCTGCGTCGCCGAGTGGCTGGAAATCTACAACAAAATCTCCCCTCACTCCCAACCTCCTCCCAGGGTTGGGAGGAGGGGCCGGGGGAGGAGGGTATGATCGCCCTCGTCACCGGAGCCAACGGCTGTGTCGGCTACGCGCTCTGTGAGGCGCTGCTGGCCGACGGGGGCTTTCGCGAAGTCCGTGGCCTAGTGCGCCGAGCCGACGCCGAGCTACCCGAGGGCGTCGTGCGCTTTGTTAACGACCTCTCTTGCTGCGTAGATGCCGATGTGATCTTCCACTGCGTCGCACTGGTGCACCAGCCCACGGCGACGAAAGAGGAGTACCAGAAGGTCAATGTCGGCTTCACGGGCCAGCTCCTCGATGCCTGCAACCCCGAGCGCCCGCCGCGCTTTGTGTTCTTCTCGACAGTCGCAGTCTACGGCGAGAGCACGCCGCGAACGGGGATCGCCGAAGACACGCCGCCTGCACCTGCGACTCCTTACGCGGCCTCGAAGCTCGCAGCGGAGAAGCTGATTGACCGCTGGGCCGATGATGTCGGCGCGATTGCCGTACACTTGCGCCTGGCGACGGTCTACGGGCCGCGCGACCGAGGAAATATCGCCAAGCTGGAGGCAGCGATAAAGGCGGGGCGGTTCTTTATTCCCGGCGATGGGAAGAATAAGAAAACGCTCTGCGCTGTCGAGAACGCGGCGGCTGCAGCGATTACCGTGGCGCGTCTGGGCTCGATGGCAGTGGCAGGGAAGCGCTTCGTGATCGCGGATGCCGCGCCCTATACACTCCGAGAGATCGTGAGTGCGCTGGGGGGAAAGTCGCTGGCCTTGCCGTTGCCGCTTGCGTTGCTGGTGGCGCGGGTGCTCAAGGGCCGCGACGGGGTGGCCCAAGTGCGCAAGCTCGCGGCGGACAATGTGTACAAAACAAGCCCCTCCCCCCTAACCCCCGCTTCGCGAGGGGACAATAAGGAAAAAACGTTGTTTTCCCCCCGCTGGGCGGGGGCTAGGGGGGCTCGGAAATGAAGCGCCTGTTGGATGTTCTGGCGGCGCTGGTGGGGTTGGGGCTGACGGCCCCGCTTTTGCTGGTTCTAGCGGCTCTCATTCGACTTGACTCGCCTGGCCCTGTGCTCTTTCGCCAGCGCCGTATTGGAAGACACGGCAAAGAGTTTGTCTTGCTGAAGTTCCGCTCGATGCGCACGGATACCCCCAATCTCTCCACGGCGGAGCTAATCGCCTCTGCGTTGGAGCCGTACACACGCGTCGGGAAGTGGCTGCGCAAAACGTCGCTGGACGAGCTTCCCCAGCTCTGGAACGTGCTGGTGGGCGAGATGAGCTTAGTCGGGCCGCGTCCTGCGTTGCCTAGTCAGATCGAGCTGAATGCACAGCGTGAGGCGCTTGGCGTGCATGCGCTATGCCCAGGAATCACGGGCTGGGCGCAGGTCAATGGCCGCGACGAGCTCAGTGACGCGGATAAAGTGGCGCGGGATGCCGAGTACCTACAGCGACAGTCGCTCGTTTTGGATGCCCTGATCGTGCTTCGGACTGTCTTGGCGGTATTTTCCGCACATGGGAACAAGTAAGACTGTAGGGTGTACCTGAGACAGAGATGACAGAGACCTGTGAGCTGAAAATTGGGGGAATGGAGTGCGCGGCTTGTGTGCGACGCATTGAGAAAGCACTTGCACGGGTTCCGGGTGTCGAGAAAGCGGAGGTGAATCTTCTCGCGGGTGAGGGGAGCTTTGCCTACGATCCTGCACAAACGGATCCACAAGCCATCGCCGAAGCGATTGAGAACATTGGTTTTGAACCCTCCCAAACCCTCCCTAGTACAGGGAGGGTGGCCGAGGAACGAGGCCGGGTGGGTCTTGGCCGGGTGGGTCTTGGCTGGATTCTCGCCGCCGCTCTCACGCTTCCGGTCTTTATCGGAGGCATGACCATGCGGCCCCCCTTCGATAATCTCTGGCTCCAGCTCGTTCTCACCACTCCCGTACTGTTCTACTGTGGCGCGGAGTTCTGGCGCGGGGCGTGGGGGGCACTCAAGCAGCGGACGGCGGACATGAACACGCTGGTGGTACTGGGAACGGGTAGCGCCTACCTCTACTCCGTGCTGGCGACGGTTGCGCCGATGGTGCTCCATACCCACCATGCCTACTACGAGTCCGCGGCGGTGATCGTCACGCTGATCCTCTTTGGGCGCTGGCTGGAAGCACGGGCGAAGCGTCGCACGGGAGAGGCGATTGAGAAACTTCTCGCGCTCCAGGCGACGATTGCGCACCGTGTGACGGAAAACGGCGACGAAGACGTGGCGATTGAGGCGATCCGACGTGGGGAAAACCTCCGTGTCCGACCCGGTGAGACGGTGCCTGTGGACGGCAAGATTGTGGAGGGACACTCTACCCTCGACGAGAGCTTGCTCACCGGGGAGCCGCTGGCGGTAGAGAAGCACGTAGGAGACATGGTGACGGGCGGGACGATCAACCAGACGGGCAGCTTTGTCTTTGTGGCGGAGCGCGTGGGCGAGGGGACAACTCTGGCGAAAATTGTCCGCCTGGTACGAAAAGCACAGGCGAGCAAGGCCCCGATCCAGCGCCTTGCGGATCAGATCACCGCGATCTTCGTCCCCGCAGTGCTCTTGATTGCGCTTGGCGCACTTGTCGGCTGGCTTCTGGTAGGACGTGGGTTTGCCTTTGCATTCTCCTGCGCCGTGACCACGCTGGTGATCGCCTGTCCTTGCGCACTGGGGCTCGCAACCCCGACCGCGATCATGGTGGGAGTGGGTCGAGGTGCGGAGCTAGGGGTGCTCATCCGCGATGCCGAGTCGCTGGAGCGCCTCGCGGGCGTGCAGAGTATCGCATTGGACAAGACCGGGACACTCACCGAAGGCAAGCCCCAAGTTGTCGCCTCAAGCCTCTCGGAGCAAGACCTCGCCCTCCTCGCCACCGCCGAAGTGGCAAGTGAGCATCCCCTGGCACGAGCATTTGCCGATGCTCCCTCGCCGGGCGGCGGTGGAGAGGTTGAGGCATTCATTGCCGTTCCTGGCCAGGGAATCACGGCACGTGTGGGAGGGCACGCTCTCAGGGCAGGCAATGCGGGCTTTATTGGAGCTTCCGAGCCCACCGATGCCCCCGCCGAGGCCACGCTGCTGCACTGCGAGATTGACGGAACCTACCGGGGCTATGTTGCCGTGGCTGACACGCTTCGCCCGACCAGTGTGGAGGCCGTAAAACAGCTTCAGGCGCTGGGGCTGGAGGTGACCTTGCTCACGGGGGATCGAGAGACGGCTGCCAAGGCAATCGCCGCGCAAGTGGGAATCACCCAGGTTATCGCCCAAGTCCGGCCCGAAGGGAAGGCGGCGGAGATCGCCAAGCTGGTCAAACCCGCGATGGTGGGAGATGGGATCAACGATGCGCCCGCGCTGGCTGCCGCCGAGGTGGGAATTGCCATGGGCGGGGGAGCCGATGTGGCGATGGAGACCGCCGGGATCACGCTCACAGGCGGCGATCTACGGGGTGTGGTTCGGGCGATCCTGCTGGCACGGGCGACGGTTGCCAATATTCGCCAGAACTATGCCTTTGCCTTTGGCTACAACCTCATTGGGATTCCGATTGCGGTCAGTGGAAACCTAAACCCGATGCTGGCGGCGCTTGCCATGGCGCTGTCGTCGGTGTCGGTGGTGACCAATGCCTTGCGCCTGAAGCGATTTCGGGTAGGATAAGTTGGGGTGCTCCTAGGCTCTCCCGCCCGTTAGAGGGGCGTGACTGGAGAGCCTGTGGCTACAAAGGCCGCTTCGGGCCATTCCGAGGGTACTCGGTATGGGCGGAACGTCCTTCGCAGCTTTAGCTCTCCAGTCACGCCCCTCTAACGGGCGGGAGAACCTACGAAGCCGCTGTCAGATCCTCGGGGAGGGTGAACGTGGTCTTGAGAACCTGCGTGACGCCGGTCTCTGCCGCCGCGTAGCCTGCCTCGATGATCTCGATGACGTGTGCGGCATGATCCGCCGTGACGATGCTGGGCTTGCCTTCGCGAATCCAGCGGACGAGCTGCATGGTGTCTTCGTAGACATGGTGCTCGCCGAGCTTTCCGTGCGCGGCGTACTTGCCCGCGACGTGAGGCGTTACTTGGAGCGGCGAGAGGCCCTCGGACTTGCCGGGGTAGTCAATCGCCTCGCCGTTGAGCTTGGTGCCGACAATGCTGCCCTTCTCGCCAAAGTAGCTGGGCTGCCCGAACTCGCTCACCATTCCGGCGAACGTCCCGTGGATAAATGCAAAGACATTGTCGCCAAAGTCTGCCAAGATCACCGTGTTGTCGTCGGCGTCGCACTCGTAGGCCTCGCCCTTGAAGTGGCGGGTCTTGATCCCGATACCCGACATCGCCGTGACGCGCGTGGCGGGCCCGAGCACACCCGTGAGCGAGTGCAGGGCGTAGACCGTCATGTCGTAGAGCGGGCCGCCACCGGGCTTGCGCCAGTACCAGCTGGGGTTGATGTTGCTGAGCGGCGTGTCGCCGGTGCGGACACCCTCTTGCTCATGGTACGAGCCAAACGCGGCTCCGGCCACGGCCCACGAGAGCTTGCCTAGACCACCGCTCTGGATGATCTCGCGGATCTTGTGGTTGGTGGGGCGCAGCATCTGGCCGGGCGACGCCACTAAGTGCACGCCCTTGGCTTGGGCTCGCGCAATGAGATCTAAAGCCTCGCCGCTGGTGACCGTCATGGTCTTGTTGAAGTGGATGTGCTTGCCCGCCTCAATCGCTTTGATGCCTTGCTGGTAGTGAAGGCCAATGGGGGAGCAGATAATCACCATGTCCACGTTCGGGTCGGCGAAAAGCTCGTCCTCCGTCTCGTAGGCTTTCGCCACGCCATACTTCTCCGCAGCGGCTTGTGCACGGCCTGGCGCAGGGTCGCAGCAGGCGGCCAGATGAACCTGATCTTGCACGTCTTCTAAAATTAAATGATCCAGTGCGCCGCGAATGCCAATACTGCCGCACCCGACGACGCCGATTCCTACACGATTGCTCATGACTACCCATCTCCTGTGGCGGGAAAGTGACCGCCCCTAAAAAATTGGCCGTGTCGTGCCCTGATTCCTGCCTAAATTTCCGATCCCCGTATTCCGACCATGTAAGGGAAATATGAGACTGACTGAACGGCTACGTGGACTAGTGGGTAGAGGGACAGCGCCCGAGGAAATTTCGGTGGCAGTGGAGGCTCCCACGCCTGCTGCACCTCCGCCCCGACCTACCCCGCCTCCTCCTCAGCCCGCTCCACCAGCACCTGCCGCTCCTGCCATCAACCTGAGTGTCGAGGCAGCCTACGCCATGCTCCAGGCCTTCCCCAAAGACACGGACGATGCCAAGCAGCTTCAGGCCCTTCGCTCCGCACTGGCGACCATGGCGGATGAGAAGAAAAAGACCCTACAGCAGCTTCTGGCTGAGGTCCTTCAAGAAAAAGCCCGCATCGCCCTAGCGCTCCAGAGCCAGGAGCAGAGCTTCGAGGCACAAGTTGTCAAGATTTCGGAGGCGGTGGATGCGCTCTGGGAAAGGCGCGATAAGCTCACCGAGCACCACCAGCGCCTGACCCTTCATGCCAACGAGCGAATTGAGGGGCTTGACTCCCTGATCCAGTGTCTTTCCCTGCCTGAGGTGCCCGTCTTTGAGCTGACTCCCCTGGAGGACGTGGCCGCGCTGGATGTCAACGTGGTGCCACTCGTGGAAGAAGGCCCCGTGGTACTAAGCAGCCCCAGCCTCCCAAAGCAGTCGAAAGAGATCAAGCTCGCCTCCGAAGACGGCAAGGGCGCTTCCACTCCGAACCGCCGCCGCCTCTACGCAAAGGCTTAGCTTTCTAGCATTCCCGCGGGAAGCAAGACGGCGCGGCAGGGGGCACCATCGGTGGGGAGGCTCAGGGGCAGGCACACCAGGGTGTACGCTCCCGCCGCCACGCCCCGCAGATCCAGCCCTTCGACGATAATCACCGCCGGCCCCAGAAGCGCTCGGTGGGTCTCTGGGTTTCCCCCATAGAATGGCCCAATCGAGAGGTAGTCGGTGCCGATCAGCTTCAATCCACGCTCCACCAAGTACTGCGCCGCATCCTCGGTGATCCCGACATAGTTGGAGAAAAAGCGTGACTCTTCCAGCTTGCCGTCGTGAATGGCGCAGTGGAGCAGCAGCCGCGTGATGGGGGTGGGCAAGCTCTGCGCCTCAAACCACGCCTTGTCCAGCGGCCCCTCGCCGTCATAGACGACCACGGTGCACGCGCCGATCAGCACGTGGAGGTCCAGCTTGTCTACCAGTCCGCCGCCTGCGATAAAGTGCCGTGGCGCGTCGAGATGCGTCCCCGTGTGGCACCCAATCGCCATGTCTGAAACCTGCACCCCATCGCCCGCCTCGTGGCTCTTTACCACCGTCAGCCTCACCGCCTCATGTCCCGGCCAGACCGGAAAACCCTCGCGTAGGGGATAGGAAATATCACGAATCTCTAAGTTGCTGTTGCTCATAGGAAAGACAGTTCGACGGTTACGGGGCGATTCCTGCTTCACGGTACAATCCTTCCCGCGCTTTTTACCTTCCCTGCCTTCGCACCACTCCGGCACCCCCTCTGGCAAGCGAAGGAGGAGGATTTGCTTCCTTTAGGAAGTGTGGCGCTGGAGAATCGTGACATCCACGTCCCGGCCAAACTTGCGTCCGACACGCTCCAGAGTTCCCAGAGTGCGGAACCCGAGCTTTCTATGGAGCTGGAGTGAGGCGAGGTTATCGGCGGAGATCAGGGCAACAATGGTGCGAATCTCCCGATGAGGAGCATCGTCGAGCAGGGCTTGCAGCAGCGCCTCCCCGATCCCATGACCTTGTGCATGGGGATCCACATAGACTGAGTTCTCTGCGGTTCCCCGGTAGCCTGGTTTCGGGTTGTCGGGGGAGAGCGAGGCACAGCCTAGGATAATGCCCTCCCTATCCTCGGCGACAAAGCCAGGATACGGATCACCCTGGTGCTTTTCGATCCAGGCAAGCTGCGTCGGCAGATCGCGCTCTTGGGTATCTAACGTGGCCGTTGTGGTGCGGACAGCTTCATTATAAATCGCCCGGATAGACTCAGCATCCTCGGGGCGAACAAGGCGTATGACAAAACTCACATGCGTCGTTGTACCCGATATGCGAACTCCGGTACAATCCTGCATGGATAAATACGCACTGCTGAAGGAAATCTCTCCGGTGAACTTAGAGCGCGAGGTCAAAGAGCTGGCCACCCGCTGGCCCACGCGGCACACCCTCTCCAAGCACCACCTGGCAATTGTCGGACACCTCGAAGGCCGCTTTAAGGCTCTGGGCTATACCTCCAAGCGCCACGCCTACTCGCAGCAAGGGAGGCCCCTCAACAATGTCCTCGCTGAGAAATCGGGTGGCAGTGGGGGAGCGATCCTGGTCTGTGCACACTTCGACAGCCGTCAGGAGAACTTGGGAGCACCGGAAGCTCCCGCACCGGGAGCCAACGACAATGCCACGGGGGTTGCGGTGCTCTTTGAAGTCGCCCGGCTCCTGAAAAATACCCCGATGCGCCATCCCGTGCGCTTTGCGCTCTTCTCCGGCGAGGAGCAAGGGCTGTGGGGCTCGACGGCCTACGCCTCGGAGTGTAAGGCGCGTGGTGAGAAGCTCACGCTGGTATTTAATCTGGATCAGGTCGGCTACCCGGATAAGGCGAAGACGCTGTTTCTAGACCGCGACGAAGGCGGCGTTGCCAGCAATAACGCCGCGTCCGCAAAGCTCGTTGCGCGGCTGGAAGTGCTCGCCCGAACCGTCGTCAAAGTCCCGACAAAAATAGACCCCGTCGAAGCGTCGGACTATGTACCCTTTGAGCAGCACGGCTACGTCGTCACGGGGCTCTACGAAGGCGAGTATCGGTATCCGCACTACCACAAGTCCACCGACACCCCCGACAAAGTAGACTTCGGCTACGTCAGCAACATGGCCCGCCTCACGCTTGCCTTCTTGCTGGACTATGCTAAATAAGCGCTCTGGGGGCTAGCGCCCAGAGCGCTGGTAGATGATGTTCTTCAGCAAGACCGATTCTAGCAGCTCAAGTTTGCCGTCGTAGAGCGTGAAGGCGTACTTGGCAAGCGGGGCGTGCTGGCCGAAAATCAGCGAAGCGAAGGCTTTGCGCCGTGCTCGCTCGTCTTCAAACTCAATTTCGGTGGCGTTGAAGCCCTCCAGAATTGCCTGGACTTCTGCTTTGAGCGCTTCGGCTTCTGCCCGTCGGGTTTGATAGGTTGCGAAGTGCTCTTTTGCCTTGACAATGATCTCGAAGTCCCAGCCCGCTTTGGCGAGCCCGGCCTCCAAGCCAGCTTCGTTCGTGATGCCGCCATCCAGCACAAAACGCACGATGCTGTCATACGTCATGTGCCAGCGGAGCGCGTGCTGAGCGAAGTACCATGCGGATTTTATTTTCAGCAGCGTCTGGCCATCACCGGAGCGCACGACCACACCTTCTGCGTGGTTCCAGTCTTGGACTAGCCCTAGGACTTCTCCAATCCCGCCCGTCTTGGCCCAGTCGTAGGTCTCGACCAGGCGCAGGCCATGCTGCTCCGCAAGCGGCTTTAGCTCGGCAAAGGGCAGGTAACGAAGGGGCTCGTCATGGATCACGGCACCCAGAAAAATCAGATCGTCGTCGCCTTCGTAGCGCACCACGATCTGGTTGGCCTGCCCGACATACTCAAAAAGCAGCGACCCCTCGGGGAAGACCGAAGGGTCGAGCAGGGAAGGGTACTTTGCCTGTGCGACCGCCTGTGCCGCCACGCCGTACTCGCCGCCGTCATACGAGCCGCGTGTTCGTAGCAAGACCTGCCCGTCCGAGAGGACGGAGCGGATAATGAGGGAGCCGTCGTGTTTGTGTGTGATGATGGCCTGACCACTCGCCAGCTCCTGTGCGATCACCGAGTCGTGCGCGGGGAACTCTCCCTGATTGAAGAACTTCGGCCAGCCCACTGAGGCGATGCGCCCGTCGGCGTCGAGCACGGCGGAGCGGTAGCTCAGCTCGTCCGGTGCCCACTCGAACTTGTTGCGTGCTGGATGCACCAGAACCCGCCCGTTCTGCACCTCGTGTGTCAGAAAGCCGCTCTTGTTCAACTTCGCCAATAATGCTGCCCGACTCATCGCCTTTAAGATCTCCTTCACTCTCCCGCAAACTTGTCAGCCCCGGGACATCCTCCACATAATGGTATCGGATCAGCAGCTCTAGCATTCCTAACATTTTTTTATCTCCTCCCCTTCTCTCCAGCACTTCATCTATCTTACTTACACTCCCTAAGAGTGCTGTCCACCCGGAAAAGTCACAGGGGTGCGCAACTTTTCACAGTCAAATTATCAAACGACCCAGCCGCTGAAATCCGCGAGCTCTATCGCGGGATGCGCCTACTCTGCTAAACGCCCTCCAGAGCCGCCTTTGTGACACGGTGCCGGTAGGCAAACATCTCCGTGAGTTGCTTGCGGATAAAGAGCGCATCTGCCAGCTTCCCCAGTGGCCCAAACGGCGGTGTGTAGGTGATCGTGTCGGTTAACTGACTCCGCTTGGCATCCAGAGCTTCAAAGCGATGCTCATGCTCCCAGAAGGCAAACGGGCCACTGCCGGGCACCTGGCGGTCCACAAAGCGCAGAGGCGGCTCCCAGATCAGAAACTCACAGCGCCAGCGTAGCGGCACAAAGACAGGCGGCTGCGAGACCACCAGGGTAAAGACCACGCCTTGCGTGAGCTTTGCAGGCGCATCTATCAGACGGACACGAGTGCCGGGCGGCGTGATCTTGGTGAGTGCCTCAGTGCCATCGTGAAAAGCAAAGAGCGCCTCCTGCGAGGCAGCGATCTCCGTGGTAAATGTTAGGGTAGGCATCTCTGTCCCTAACGAAATTTACAGGCAATTCGTTCCTAAGGATTCTTGCATAAGTGGCAAGAGTTTTGTCTCCCGATGAACCTCATCGGCAGAGACAGTGGAGAGGTTGCTATGACTGAGATTCGAGTAGTCCCGCAGTGAGGGCTCACACCTCTAAAGATTTCTGGTATTTCTACCAAGGATTGCCTAGGGGAATTATATGAGAATCATCATCAAACCGCTAGGAATGGTTGCGATTGCGCTGGTTATTGGTGGGGCATTTGCTGCAGTTACCTTTCGGAACACAAAGATGACTGCTTTGGGGACTTCGAGAGATATGGTAAACCTTGTCTCTAGCGAGAAGTGGAAGTTTTATACCGAAAAAGGTGCTCTGGGTAATCTCACGATAGTCCAAGAGACTCTGGGGGGAGTTTCTCGCACGGGAGTGAAAATCGTCACGGATCAGCCAGGCATGCAGCCTTGGAATGTGGGAGTTTCCAACCCGCTGGGTAGAGCCTTTAAAAAAGGGGAGAAGCTCCAGCTACGGTTCTGGGGGCGCTCCGTTTCTAGCTCGCGGCTCACGATTA
>NZ_CBAYMC010000144.1:0-11469 GCF_964826245.1 Armatimonas sp.
GTCGCGGAGGGTGCTTCGGAGGGAAGGGAGGAGCTGGGCGGGCCGCTTGCCGTGGGGGGCCTTGAAGGTGATTCGTAGGGTGGTCTTGGTGGCATCGGCGGCGGTGATTCCTTCGACACGAGGCATCTCCGGAAGGCTCTGGGCGGTGAGGGTTTCTTCGATAATCTTCGTCACCGTGGCGATGTCTTCCGCGGCTCCTACTGAGAGCTCGAAGCTGATGCCGACTAGGCCTCGGCTATGGTTGCAGACTTGGGCAATATCGCCGTTGGAGAGGATGTAGAGCTTCCCGTCATCGTCGCGGATACGGGTGATGCGCATGCCAAGCTCCTCGACAACGCCCGTTACCGTGCCGATGGTGACGTAGTCGCCGACGACATACTGGTCTTCCAAAAGCAAAAAGTAGCCCGTGATCACATCTTTGATGAGTTTTTGCGCCCCAAAGCCAAAGGCAAGGCCCGCGACACTTGCGGTGCCGATAATCGGAGTGACATTGATGCCCAGCAAGCTTAGTCCGGAGACCACAAAGACCGAGGCTAGGACAAAGTGGAGCGTGTGCTGAAGAACGGTTGAAAGGCTCCGGACGCGCGCTGCCTGATGTTCCGTTGGGGCCTTCGCGGCCAGCTGGTTCCCAATGCGCCGAACCCCACGCTTAAGGAGCCAGCGCACCCCAATGTAGAGAAACACCAGAAATACCAGCTCTAAAAGCACCAGAACCACTCGGCTCTCCAGTACTCCTAGGTGGAGCCGCGCCGAGACTAGCTCCGCGGCATCCCGAGTTGGCACGAGCTGCGGGGACTCCGGGCTTGGTGAGGGCTTGGGTGGCACTACTCGATCCCGCCCTCACCGAGCTTGTCGGCTTGGTCAATGCTGACAAGCGAGTCTATGATGTGCTGAATGTCGCCGTCCATGATGTTGTTCAGGCTGTGGACAGTGAGTCCAATGCGATGATCCGTGAGGCGATCTTGGGGGAAGTTATAAGTGCGGATCTTATCCGAGCGATCCCCAGAGCCTACCTGCAAGCGCCGGTTCTGCGTCACCGATGACAGCATCTTCTCCAGCTCGATATCGTAGAGACGGGAGCGTAAGACGCGCATGGCGGACTCACGGTTCTGGAGCTGGGAGCGCTGGTCCTGGCAGGCAACCACGATTCCCGAGGGAATATGGGTGATGCGGACGGCAGTCTCGTTCTTCTGGACATTCTGGCCGCCCGCGCCCCCGGAGAGGAAGTAGTCCATCTTGAGGTCTTTGGGGTCAATGTGCACCTCGACATCATCTACTTCAGGCATCACGGCAACAGTGGCCGTCGAGGTGTGAATGCGCCCACCCGACTCGGTGACGGGCACGCGCTGGACGCGATGCACGCCGCCCTCAAACTTCATCTGGGAGAACGCACCCTCGGCCTGAATGGAGAGCTGGGCATCTTTGACACCACCAATTCCCGTCTCCTGCGCGGCGATGAGCTCGGACTTCCAGCCCTTGCGCTCGGCGTAGCGCATGTACATCCGCAAGAGCTGCCCGCAGAAAAGCTCGGCCTCGTCGCCACCGGTGCCCGGACGGAACTCCATGATGACACTTTTCTCATCCGCAGGGTCTTTAGGCAGCAGCATGAGGCGCAGCTCTTTTTCCAGCGGTACGATCTGGGGCTTGAGCTCGTCGAGCTCCGCTTGGGCCAGCTCTTTCATCTCAGGGTCGCTGAGCATCTCTTCCGCATCCTCGATTCCTTGTAGCGCGGCTTTATAGCGCCGGAACGTCTCCACCAGAGGAGTGAGTGCGGTGTGCTCGCGTGCCACGGGTGCATAGCGCTTCGCATCGGTGGCGACGACGGGATCCATCATCAGATGGAGGAGTTCTTCGTAGCGTTTTTCAACATCGAGTAGTTTTTCAAACATGGGTTTTTCCAGAGTCAAACAAAAAGGCAAGCAAAAATCGAGGCAAAAGGGGAGACGTAGAGAGATGCAGTAGCCCGGAGGCTATAGAGGAAGAGGCCAGAGGCTGGCATGAAGGAAGCTGTGCATCGTAGAGTCCCAGAGAATTGTATCATAGTGCGGGAATGCCGTTGTTGGGCACCGAGCGAGAGCGCTTCGAGAACCAAGTCTGAGAGAGTTGCTGTGTATTCTGCCAAGTGAAAACGACAGTTTTTTTGCATGTCATTGAATTCTAAATGCTGTTTTATAAACGTCTTTACGAATTAAAAATGCATAAATAACTTGAAATTGGCACACTTATTGTGGATTCATGAAGCAATAAGACGGGTAGAATCCTGGCTGGAATCGAATTTTATGAATATTTGTGTTATTGGAACGGGTTATGTCGGGCTGGTGACGGGAGTCATCTTTGCGGATCTTGGTAACGAGGTCATCTGTGTGGATAAGCTGGAGGCCAAAGTCGAGCAGCTGAACCGTGGGGAGATGCCGATCTACGAGCCGGGGCTGGAGGAGCTGGTGCAGCGCAACGCGGAAGAGGGGCGTCTGACCTTTACCACGGATCTCGATGGCGCGGTGCGCAAGTCGGAGATTATCTACATCTGTGTGGGAACCCCGCCGCGTGAAGATGGCTCAACGGACATGGGGCAGGTGGAGAGCGCGGCCCGTGGGATCGCGGCGGCGATGGACCGCTATAAAGTGATCGTCAACAAGTCCACGGTGCCCGTCGGGACGGGCAGCTTTGTGCGCGAGGTCATCGAGACGAACCGTCGGCGCAATGTGGACTTCGACGTGGTCTCCAACCCTGAGTTTCTGCGCGAGGGCTCCGCGATTCAGGACGCGCTCAACCCGGATCGCATCGTGATCGGTGCCCCCAATCAGATCGTCGCGCTGAAAGTTCTCGAGCTCTACGCGCCCCTGGAGCGCCCGATGATCATCACCGATGTGGCGAGTGCGGAGCTGATAAAGTACGCCTCGAACGCTTTCTTGGCCGTCAAGATTAGCTTCGCTAACTCTATCGCCAATATCTGTGAGGCGGTGAACGCCGATGTGATCCAGGTGATGAAGGGGGTCGGACAAGACCGCCGGATTGGGCCCGCGTTTCTCAATGCGGGTCTCGGGTATGGAGGAAGTTGTTTTCCCAAAGACTCGTCAAGCCTGCTGCATACCGCGCAGAGCATCGGCTACGACTTTCCGATCCTCGAGGCGACCATTAAGACCAACGACGAGCAGCCTAAGCGCTTCATTAAGAAAATCGAGAGAGAACTGGGGGGCTTTAAGGGCAAGAAAGTCGCGCTTCTGGGGCTGGCGTTCAAGGCTAACACGGATGACATGCGCGATGCAAAGTCGCTAGACGTGATTGCAGCTGTCTTGGCGGATGGCGGCGAGATCGTGGCGTTTGACCCGATTGCGATGGACAACTGCAAGAAGATCTTCCCGCAGATCACCTACGCGAAAAGCTCGTTCGAGGCTGCTGAAGGAGCCGATGCCGTGGTAGTGGTGACCGAGTGGAACGAGTTCAAGCAGATCAACTTAGAGAAACTCAAAGCCGCGATGAAAGGCCAGCATGTCTTCGATGGCCGCAATCTCTATGACCCGGAGAAAATGCGCCGGGCGGGATTTGTCTACCACGGCATCGGACGAATGAGTAAGTAGACGCTCAGGGGCGGGATTGGTGTTATAATTTGATCAATATGTCAATAAATACTTTCTCGCCCCTTCGATTGAATCTCCTGTTTATTGGGATTGCTGCGACGACTCTCCTTTCTCCTGGGGCACTCGCACAAGAGCCTGCTAAGCCGGTCTTCGCTGATGGGCAGGCTCAGATTGTTCCTGCTTTTACAATTGCCAGTGAGTGGGTTCGTGAGCGCCTCTGGGTCGAGACGGAGTTTGATTCGGATAAAAACGGGAAGCGGGATCGGGTGTACGTGGATGTTACCCGGCAGAAGCAGACCGCGACAGAGGGGCTCAAGGTTCCGGTGATCTATGAGTCGTCGCCGTACTTTGCGGGGACGTCCAGCGGGACATCGGATCTGTGGGATGTCCGGCATGAAGTTGGTGCAGAGCCACCGGCGCGGACAGAGCACCCCTCGATTATGTTCCGTGCCAACCAGACGACGATCTCTAACTCACTTGTCGGGACTTGGGTGCCACGCGGGTTTGCGGTTGTCCACTCCGAAGCTCCGGGGACGGGACTCTCGCAGGGGAGCCCCACGGTGGGAGGTGCCCCTGAGCGGCTGGCCCCTAAAGCGGTGATTGACTGGCTCAATGGGCGAGCGAAGGGCTTTACCACCATAGACGGGCAAGACGAAGTGCGGGCGAGCTGGTGTACCGGCAAAGTTGGAATGACCGGCACATCGTACAATGGGACGATCCCGATTGCGGCGGCGACAACCGGAGTTAAGGGGCTGGAGGCGATTATTCCCGTGTCGCCCAACACGTCCTACTACCACTACTACCGCTCCAATGGCCTCGTGCGCCATCCGGGGGGCTATCTCGGAGAAGACATTGACTCCCTCTACGACTTTATCCATAGCGGTGATCCGGCGACTCGTGAGGTGAGCAATAGGCTCTACCGCGATGGTGAGTTTGCCCGTGGCCGTGACCGTCGCACGGGGGACTACAATGCCTTCTGGGCGGAGCGTGACCTGCTCCCGTTTACGAAAAATATCAAGTGCGCCGTCCTAATGGCCCACGGCTTCAACGACTGGAATGTTGTCCCCGAGCATGGTGCTAGAATCAGTGCTGCGCTCAAGGGCCGCGTGCCGTTGGTGCAGTACTTCCACCAGGGTGGGCACGGTGGCGATCCGCCGTTTGCGCTGATGAACAAGTGGTTCACTCGCTTCCTTTACGGTGTGCAGAACGTGGTGGAAAATGGGCCCAAAGCGTTTATCGTGCGTGAGCGAGAGCCGGGTGGCCCTAGGCTGGAGCCGACTCCCTACGACGACTACCCGAATCCTGCCGCCGCACCCGTCACACTCTTTCCCACGGCGGGCGGCAAGACACAGGGAAGCCTTGCACTCCTGAAGCCTGCCCGGCAAGGACAAGAAGAGCTGACGGACGATGTGAGCCTTGATGCACCCACGCTGGTAAAGGCCACGGAATCCCCGAATCGCTTGCTCTACGCCACCCCTGAGCTGACGGCACCTTTGCATCTCTCTGGGACGGCGCGGGTGAGCATTAAGCTTGCATCGAGTGCGGCAGCGGTGAACCTCTCGGTGTACTTAGTGCAGCTTCCCTGGACAGACGGCCCCATTGGAACCGCGAATCTGATTACTCGTGGCTGGGCAGACCCCCAGAACGCCAAGAGCCTCACCAAGGGGGGGGATTATCACTCCATGGCGCGTGGTGAGCCCCTGAAGCCCGGCGAGTTCGTCACTCTCACGTTCGACCTCCAGCCCGATGACCAGATCATCCCGGCAGGTAAGCGGATCGGCCTGATGATCCTCTCGAGCGACCGCGATTTTACGATCTGGCCCAAAGCGGGCACCAAGCTCACCCTTGACCTGGATGCCACCCAGATCAGCCTCCCGGTTGTCGGTGGCGAGAGTACGTTCAAGCGCGCGACGGGAGGTTCGTAGCGATGTCCGATGCAGCGAGCAGGCTGTTCCAAGCGCTGGATACAAATAACGATGGGAAGCTGAGCCGCGAGGAGCTTCCGGAGATTCTCCGCCCCGCCTTTGATCGTATAGATACCGACGGCGATGGGTTTATCACGGTCGAGGAAGAGGCGGCAGCTCGGGGAGCGGCGGCGCATGTTGCCATTGTGGCAACGCCACTTCAGCGCTTTATGTCAATGCTTTCCGTTCGGGGAACCAGTGTTGCGGTGCCGATTCCCTTTGACCCGAACGAGACTTGGGGACCAAAAGAGCGCCACGATGTGACGGGGACGGTGAACGGACACCACATTCGCGGGCCGCTTCAAGCCGACCGAGATGGCTTTGTACTAACACTAGGCCCCGCGTGGCTGCGTGATACGTCGCTGGACTTGGCGACCGAAGTCGAGGTAGAGCTTTCACCCGAGGGGCCGCAGGTTGGGGAGCTAACAGACGACTTCCGTCTTGCGCTCCTTGCCAACCCCGAGGCGAGAGCGTTCTTTGAGTCGCTGCCGACATTCTACCGGAAGAACTATGTCCGCTGGGTCGAGCAGGCCAAGCGCCCCGAGACACGCCAGAAGCGGGTTGCCGAGACGATTGCGCTTCTCACGAACAAGATCCGAGAGCGGCGCTAGCGAACCCCTAGCTTACGGTCAAGGGCACGGAGCCAGGGCGTTTTCTCAATCACTCCACTGAGCGAGGTTCGCTCCGCGGCGAGATTGAGGGCGAGCAAGACAGTCAATAAGATCACTTGGCCCGCGAAGGGCAGCGCCTGAACGGCGAGAATCCCAGCAAAGGCACCCAGAAGATTCGAGCCCGTGTCGCCGAGCATGGCGTGGGCGCGGGAGTCTGCCCACCACTCGATCGCAAGAACAATCGCCAGTGGCCAGAGTGAGGCGAAGAGCAGAGGCGCGGCAAGTGCGGCGGGAAGCAGAAAGAGCGCAAAGCCAAAGCAAGCGCGACCGGGCCGTAGGTCCAGCAGGTTGAGCGTGTTCGCTCCCAGCGCGACAATGCCCGCCGCGACAATCAGGCGCAGGGGCTCGTGCGGAAAACTCAGCCACGCCGCCGTGAGTGCCACCAAGCCGCCGCCAAAGAGCTTGAGGGCTCCCGTCGTAGGCTTGCCCGCGAGCAGACTCTTGAGATGCCCTTTGAAACCACCCACTGTGCGACTGCCCCAGAGATCGTCGGCGAGGCCCAGCAGGCCAAAGACAATCGCAGGCCAGAGCGCGGGGTAGCAGGCTAGCGGGAGTAAGAAGCTCAAGCCGGCAGCAGAGGGGATGTCTTTCTTCTGGAAATTGGGTTTCACCAGCCTGAGCTCGGGGCAGAGCATGCGGGTAAAGACAGGGCAGAGCAGCGCCAAGACGGCGGCGATTATCTCCATTTTAGTAAGGCCTTTGCAACATCGCGGAGCTGGCGGGCGCGGTGGAGCTTTCCACGCCAGTCGTTTTGAGTGACACGGTGGTCCATGGTCGTGGGGACTTCGAGCAGGCGAAAACCGGCGCGAAGGGCGGCGATATTCAGGCCCGTCTCGATCCCAAAGCCCGAGGCCAGTGGAAGCGCGGACTGGAGCACCTCACGGCGGAGGCAGCGCTGGCCGGAGAGGGGAGCTTGTAGGGTCTTGCCCGTCGCACGTGCCACCCCCGAGCGCGCGAGGCGCACGACGAGTCCCATGCCGCCGCCACGTCCCGGAATCACGGGGAACAGGGCAATGGTCATGTCCGTTTCCCCCGAGAGCACAGGAGAGATAAGCACCGTTGCTTCACGAGCAGTCGCACCTAGATCGGCATCGAGCAGGAGCAAAAATGCGGCATCCGTGCCGTGGAAACCTGTCGTAAGCGCCGCCGCCTTTCCCTGATTCTGGGGCTGGCGAAGCACACGCGCACCGGCTTGCTCCGCGACTGCCGCCGTGCTGTCTCGGGAGCCGTCGTCAATCACGAGAACCTCGCTCACGCCCTCAAGTGCCCGCGCCGCGGTGACCGTCTCCGCGATACGGTCCGCTTCGTTGTAGGCCGGAATCAGGACACAGAGGCTCATGGCTCAGGCGTGGGTGAGGGGAGTGGGGTGGGCGTGGGCTTGACGAGAGGCTCCAGAGGCGGCGTGATCGCACCGGTTTTTAGGCCCAGGTTGCCACTCTCGCCTTGGAGTGCCACGATCAGCGCGAGCCAGCCCGTTGCCCGATTGACACAGTCCACGGTCGCATCGGCAGCCGTGCTCCAAAGAGGGACGAGCGATACCGGCGTTTCATAGAGCTCCACGGCGACCGTGCGGACTCCCACGCTGTGGAGTGCCTTGAGGAGGGGAATATCTCGGCGCTGGGCTTGTTGCTCACTCTCACCGCCAGCCAGCACCACAAGACGGGGGAGCTCGCTCCGGCTTGCCAGCTCAAGGCTCTCGCCCGTATCATCGTCGGTGACTGTTTCGCGCTCGACCGTGGCCCCCGCCAGCTCCAGAGCCTTCTGGGCCTGCTCCGCCGCCTCGCGCCCGCTACCCACTTGTACTACTAGCACGGTCTTTCCGATCAGAGCCTCTTTTACCAGTAAGGGAAGTGCATCTTGGAGGGTCTTCTCGGTCTGCTCGCGCTCGTGGGTCTCTTTGCGCAGCTCGATGGTCTCTTTGGTAAGCCGATTGACGGCGGTTGTCTGGCGATCCACCACTTTGGTTCCCACAAACGCCGTGCCTACCAGAATGCCAATTCCCAGCGCGAGAAAGATAGCGGAGAGCGAGGCCACGTGGTAGCGAAAATCAGGTGTCACGGCCCTATTGTACCGTCTCTAGCAAGCGGGTAGCCGAACGGTTTTTTGGGCATTTCTATTCTAACACGGAGGCAACCGCCTCGTGGGCGAGAGGTTTTAGTAAGAGCCCCTCCAGCTTTTCGTCCCAGCCGTCTTTTACCGCGTGATAGTTCTCCCAGAGCGCTGCTTGGTCGTAAATTGCGCTCCGTGTGGCATTGAGCAGTTCGGGCACGCGCTCCCAGGCGAGGTAAATATCGGCAAAGTCGGTGGCTTCCTGCCGCCCACAGACACTGAGCCATTTCTGACGAAGCTCGTCTTCTAACAAACGACAGTGCACGGGAAAACTCTCTCCTGTCCCGGAGGTGAAGCGGGCGTTTTGCGCGGAAACGAGAGCCAAGTCGGTAGGCTTAATGTCCAGTGTGACGGTGATCATAGGATAGACGGTGCCGGGACGCTGGTAGACAAGCGCGACAGTTCCATCGTCGCGTGTAATGTGCTTCAGAGGTAGGCCCAGAGATAGAGGATTCTCACCAAGACGCTCGGCAAGTTCCTCAGGCACCATGAAGTCGAGGTCTTCGGGATAGCGTGCGTGCAGATAGACTCCGTGCAGTGCGCCGCTTCCGTAGAGAACAAACAAATCAGAATAGGGCGAGGCGGCCAGTAGCTCTAGAAACTCCCCCTTTGCCTTTTCACGCTCCCGCAATCCTATTCGTTTGAGGAGCTTGTTTGCGGTCGTTACGGCCCGATCCACTGATCCCAGAGTTCATCGGCGTAGGTGCGACTTACCGGCGCGACGTGCCCGTCGCAGAAGAGAACATTGTAGCGCAGGTCGCTGTGCGCGGCTCCGCCATGCCACTGTCCCACCGCATCCCAGAGCAGAAGAATCTGCGCGGGGCCGTACTCTTTGGCGCGTGTGGGCTTGTCGTGGGCAAAGATCCCGGAGACGGTCTGATCCACAAAAGGAATGATGGTCTGGTAGTGGTAGCTCATCCCAAACTTCTGGTACGCGCTCGGATGCGCACTGAGCTCCGTTGCAAGAGATGGCCCCGCTTTCTCAAAGCCCATATCTGCCGGGCACTTCCAGACTTCGCGGCTTTTCGTGTAAGGAAAGAGCATCGCCGTCAGAGGCTGAAGCCCAACCGCCTTTGCCGCAAACTTCCCATGATACCAGCTCGCTGTGGGCAGTAAATCCGTTGTATCACCGCCAAGCGGGTAGTGATCGTCGTAATCGTGAGCATAGAGCAAGATCGCTTGCCCTAGCTGACGCAGATTAGACGAACAGACGGTTTGGTAAGATTTGCGTCGTGCGGCAGCGAAGACGGGAAAGAGAATCGCCGCAAGAAGCGCGATAATCCCGATAACGACAAGTAATTCAACCAGCGTGAACGCGAACTGTTTCTTCATCACTCTGCACTTCAACCTTTTCATCTGGTTCACCCAACATCCGAATCAAAGATTGCTCAATCATACGAATACCAAGTTGCCCCGCCGCTTTTCGCCGCAGTTTACCTTCTGCATCGAAAAGAAAATAAGTCGGCCACGCTTCGACATCAAGTTGATCCCCAATAGAATGATCGTTATCAAAAACTAACTCGGCCTCAACTCCCAGCGTTTTTGCCACTTCAATAGTTCGAGCAACTTCCAAATCACTATCATTCATTGGGCGATGTATTGCGATTGTCATCAAACCTTTTCCGGCAAATGCATCACGAACTCTACATAATTCAGGCATATTGACATGACATGAAGGACACGAAATAGACCAAAAAAATATCAATCGCCATTTGCCTGAAAAATCAAACTCATGACCTAAGCACGAAAAATCAAATTCCAATTTCGATCACTGTACTTTCTTAAATTTTGAATATATCACCAGCTCTTTTTGATTAATAATAGTCTTACTTGTAAACATGGAAATTTCAAATCTGAACCTGAAGACTCATTTTTTCAAACTTTCTTCTTTCCAATTTTTAATAGCGACATCTAGCATACGCTTATCATCTTGATCACTAGAGGGTAGCTTGATGATTTTTTCGCGAATACCTATTTCTTCACTGTATATTTTCCGATTTGACAGATATGCTGCATAGGCTCTTTGGATACTTATACTCTTTGGATCACTTAATGCAGCATTTTTCATCCTTATGAATTGATCATCCGTAATTTCCACTTTCGTATTGACGGATTCAGGTTTAAAAACAAATTTTGCTTCACCTGCTTTATCTCTACCATTACATCCATAAAAAAGTAAAAAAAAGGCACCAGCAAGAACAAAAACATTTAATTTCATATTTCACATTCCTCATATTTAAATATAATCACAGACTAAACACAGGACATAGATCAAAATTTCATATTGTCATATACATCTTAATTTCTGTCCTGTACTCAGGGACATGAACATCATTCCATTGCAGAGATGCTTATCGCTTAGTTTTCGTCAAAAGTGTTGATGGATAACTTTCGAGTCTCCCATCAGAAGGGAGACAGCAGACCCTCGTAACTACTGAGGAACTGAGTGATTTCCCCATCCCTTCAACCAATTTGTATAACTATGAACAATTCTTACAGTTTTTAACCTCCGTATTGCATGTTTCGGCGCAAGATCCTGTTGGGAGTCCGGCAGCTTCACATTGTGCCTGGCACTCGACACGACGTAACTCACAACAAGCATTCCGATTCGGCGAATTTTTACAAACTATTTGATAACCCGTACATGGAGGATAAACTGGATCAGATGGTTCCGCTTCAGTTGCAAATGCTATACCAGCGTTTTTAAATTCTTTGGCCACTGCATTAGCTACTTCACTGTCACCAGCACGCTTTTGCATCTCTTCACCGACTTTACGAAGAAGATCATCGGCGGTTAAGGCGGCAACTGCGGCGGCTCCGGCTTGAAAACCGAACCTAGCGAGGGCTTGGCGACGGGTTAGTTTGGCTTTCTCTGCCGAACTGAGGGATTCTGAGCCTTCTTGAGACTCTACTTTGGCGCGGGCTTCTTCTGCCTCGGCGCTCCACGAACGTTTTGTCCACCACATAACTTTAAAACTCCTATAAACAACTATTCGGACACGGTGCCCTCAGTGGCTTCGGTGCTTTTGGCTCCCTCACCCTCTGCGGACTCTTTTTGCAACTGTAGGACGCGCTGAACCACCATTTCGACGAGACCATGAATATGGTTCTTCTCCTCGATACGATCAATCACCGCTTGCGCGACGG
>NZ_CBAYMC010000145.1:0-11365 GCF_964826245.1 Armatimonas sp.
AACGAAGAAGCTGCCGTCGCAGTGGCGGTCGCGGCGCTGAATACCTTCCCGGAGCTCTACGAGGCTGCCTGGCTGAGGATGATGCGCCAGAAGCTCGGGCTCCAGAGCGCAGAAGAGGGCGACTCCGAGCGAATCGAAGCCCTGCTCACCTGGATGCAGCAGACCGAGGCGGACTACACCAATACTTTCCGCACGCTAAATGATCCCGAAGGCAAAGACGCAGAGTTTGCTGCCTGGCACGCCCGCTGGAAAGAGCGCTGCACACGCGATGCTCTCTCGGAGTCTGAGTCCCTCGCTCTCATGCGCTCGGTCAACCCCGCTGTGATTCCGAGAAACCATCTGGTCGAGGAAGCGCTTGCCGCCGCAGAAAGCGACAATGATCTCGCGCCGCTGAATGCTCTGCAGGAAGTCTTGGCTCAGCCCTACGCATACGATTCTGCCCCGTCGAAGTACCATGAGCCTGCTCCGGCCAGCGCGTGTGGCTATAAGACGTTTTGTGGGACGTAGGGCCTATCGCGTGACGAAGCGGCGATCTTCGGGGAGGGCGAACTCGGTGCGGGCGGCAGCACTCCGGGGGTTGTCGAAGGGGTAGGTGGCATCGGCGGCGAACTGAACCTCGATCCGCAAGTCTGTGGCAGTCTTGAGGTGCTCTAAAGCAGCGGCACGGCGCGCTTTCGCTCCAGCGATAAACCCAAGCTGGTTCTTGTTGGCCTCGACATAGGCATCGCGCTTGGCCGCCAGCGCCGCAACGGTCTCTGGCGTGATTCCCGGCAGGGTCTGTGTCGAGAGGCGCAAGAGAATCCCCTCGGTCACCTGCACCAGCGTCGCACGGCTCATGTTGGGAAGGTTCTCCCCGATGTAGTAGTCCTTGAGCGCCGCAGGCTGGCTACGTGTCCACTTCTGCCGCGCGGCGGTCTGCACCTCGCGCAGTGCTGTGAGCAGCTCTTTTCGGGCAAGCTTCTCCTCTTGAGTCGAGACCCGCTGGCCGATATCGTTCTCCACCGCAATTGCCTGCTCTTTTTTGCCTTCGCTCACGGCAAGATCCAGCGCATCGAGGGTCTCGTCGGTGATTCCTCGGGCCAGAAGTGCCGCACGGTAGGCAGGTTTCCGAGCTGCCGCAGCAACTTGCGCAGCAGTATCGAGTGATATGACCTGTGTATAGTTCAGCGCGCCCGGTTCGCGGCTTGTTTTTCTTGTTTCATCCATTGATTTGATCTCCTCAACCTCTGTTTTTATACCACCGATGACTGATTTTTAGTTCCCAACGACTGATTTTTTCTCTCCGATGACTGATTTTCTTAGTCCGATGATTGATTTTCTTGCTTTATTTGCCCGCCGATTGAAAGCGGCGTCTAAAAGCCTCGTCCCTCGGCTGAGAAGTCGCTCCGCGACTAACACCCCCTAACCCCCTCGGCAAGCGAAGGGGAACCGGCAGTCGCGGAGCGATTTTTTGGCGCTTGCGCCTCTACACGCCGCTTTCAATCGGCGGGTTTTCACCGTGCAGCAAGCGCCTTAGAATCAGCGCGGCGGCTTTTTTGTCGAGGGGCTCGTTGTTGTTGCCGCACTTGGGGCTCTGGATGCAGCTCGGGCAACCATCGTCGCAGGGGCACTCTTCGATCAGGGTGAGGGTCGCGGTGAGCCACTGCTCGATAATGCGAAAGCCTGTCTCGGCGATCCCGACCCCGCCGGGGTGGGCGTCGTGGACAAAGATCGTCGGGGCGCCGACCTGGGGATGGTGCGCAGTGGAGACGCCGCCGATGTCGTTGCGATCACAGAGGGCAAAGAGCGGGAGCAGGCCGATGCTGGCGTGCTCGACCGCATGAACACCGCCCGCGAGGTCCAAGCCCGCAGTAGCCAGCTCTTCGACTAGGTACTGCGGCAGCGGGTACCAGACCGCCTCCGTCTCGAAAGTTTGTTCAGGGAGATCAAGGTCGTAGAGGCCGAGCACTTCATCGGAGAAGAGCTGCTTCTGCCGAAAGCCGGTCACCCAGCTCGTGACGCGCACCTCGCCGAAGTAGGCGACGGTATCGCCAAACTCTTTACTGCCGCCCGTGGCGATAATCTCGATGTGCGAGTCGGTCTTGGGCTCGGTGAAGTAGCTGGCGGCGGCGCGGCGCACCGTGGCGCGGCGGCTGATCGTGTCCAGCTCCTCGACCACGTAGCTCTCACCCATGTGCAGGTAGATCGCGCCGGGGTGGATGGTCTCGTAGGCTTTCGCCTCCTCGACGGTCCCCAGGGTCTTGCCGTTCTCCTCAATAATATACTGGTTCGCCGACGCGGAGCGGATATTGATGAGGGTTGCGGGGTACTCCGAACCGGCGTAGTGCAGGCGCTCGCCACGGGCCGCCAGAGCCCCCTCTTCCACCAAGCGATGCGCCACCCAGCGGGCACGCTCCCCGCCAAACAAGTCCGCGTCTTCATCGGTGAGCGGCGCTTCGTAGGCGGCACAGAGCAGGTGCCCCCCGAGGATGTGCTTATTGGTCGGATCAAGCGCGGCGTGCTCGGCGGGGCGCTCGAAGAAGTAGTCGGGCTGGCGCATCAGAAACTGATCCAGCGGGTTGTCGGCGGCAACCAGCACAGCGAGAGACTCCCCTTGACGGCGACCGGCACGACCGGCTTGCTGCCAGGTGCTCGCTACCGTGCCAGGGTAGCCCGTCATCACCACGGCGTCCATTCCGCCGATATCCACCCCCAGCTCCAGCGCGTTGGTCGCGGTCACGCCGGTCAGCTCACCCGTAAAGAGCTTGCGCTCGATCTCCCGCCGCTGCTCGGGGGTGTAGCCCGCGCGGTAGCTCATGACTTTATCTTGCTGGGGCTTTCCCTCCAGGGCGCGGCGGGCGTAGGTCAGCAGCAGCTCGGCGGTCTTGCGGGAGCGCGTGAAGGCCAGTGTCCGCACATCGTCTTCGAGCAGCTCGGTAAAGACATGGGTCACCTCCGCGTTGGTCGAGCGCCGCGAGCCCGTGGCGGCGTCCATCACCGGCGGGTTCCAGAAGACAAAGCGCCGCTTGCCCGTCGGCGCTCCCCCGCTCTCCGCCGAGACGACTTCGGCTTGCAGGCCCGTCAGCTTGGTAAAGAGCTCCTCCGGGTTGGCGATGGTCGCGGAGCAGGCGATAATCTGAGGCCGCGCGCCGTAGAGCTCCGCTACGCGGAGCAAGCGCCGCAGGATATTTCCGACGTGTGCTCCAAAAACGCCCCGGTAGACATGGGCCTCATCAATCACGACGTAGCGCAGGTTGCGAAAGAACGTCGCCCAGCCATTGTGCTGCGGCAGGATTCCCATGTGGAGCATGTCCGGGTTGGTGACCAAGAGCCGCGCCGTGCGCCGGATCGGCAGGCGCTCGTCCTTGGGCGTGTCACCGTCGTAGGTGGCCGAGATGATATCCGGCCACAGATCCAAACTCTTGAGCTTGCTCTGCTGGTCTTGGGCAAGCGCCTTCGTAGGAAATAAATACAGCGCTCGCGCCTTAGGCTCCAGCAGCAGCGTCTCCAAGACCGGTGCGTTGTAGCACAGCGACTTCCCCGACGCTGTGGGCGTCGTGACAATCACCTGAAAGCCCAGGCGCACCAGATCAATGGCCTCAGCCTGATGGCGAAAGAGCTTCTCCACCCCGAGATTTTGCTTGAGTGCCTTGCTCAGCCGCTCCGGGAGCGGCGCGTCTAGCTCACCGTAGACCGCGGGCCGCGCTGGGATATGCTCGATATGGACGATCTGTTTTTTGTAGTCGGGGTGCTGGCGGAGGCGATCCAGAAACGCATCGGGGTTCACACTGGTATTGTTTCCCGAACCCCTCCCCCCGGGTCTTTTCCCTCAGCAAGCGAAGGAAACGCCTAAAGCGTGATAACATTGGGTTTCCAGTCGAGTTTCTTTAGCATCGCAAGATACTCCTCGGGCTGCATCTCTTTGCCCCCGTTGATCGCAACCAGCATCGCCTCCATCACATTGGTACCAAACGAGCGCCCCTCAAAAATCGGCGTGGTGGTGATCAGCTGCGCCACACCGCGCTCTTTGAGCTCTCTCTGGTTCTCCTCCGTGGTGGTGTTGGTGAGCACCGTCTTGCCTTTTAAATCTTCTGGCATGTGGCGACGGATATAGAGAAAGTCCCCCGCGAGCACATCAGCCCAGGCGTACCACTTGCCCCACTTGGGGACGATATGGTTCTGCTTCTCCCCCGTCGGATAGAGAATCGAGAGCGGCAGGTGCACCACAATCGGCAGCAGCGTCCGTGCGACGAGCTTAAATGCCTTGGGATTCGTGATGCCAATGGGCAGATCCAGCCCAAACATCAGATCACCGAAGCAAATCTCACCGCCACAGGCGATCAGTGCCTCACTCATGCCGAAGCGATCCACGGCAGAGACGATCAGCGTTTTCTTGTGCGCAAAGTCCACGATGTTATTGGCTTGGAGCCACTGCACGGCGGCACGCTCCAGCGTGTTCTTCAGACCTGAGCCATCCAGAACCGGAGTCTTCTTTGCGCCTGCCAAGAGCTTTCGCGAGACGGCGAACTCATAGCGCTTTCCCTCGCTCCAGAGATAGCGATCCATCCCACCAAAGCCAATCGCGTCCACCGTACCATCTAGCTCGGCGAGGCGCTCGACAAACTTCTTCTCGTCGCCATCTACTCCTTGACGACTAATCTCAAAGGTCTCGCCGAAGAACTCCGCCGTGACCGTCTTATCGCGCTTAGACGAGCCCAGTGACAGGGAAATCACACGTTTCATAGGGACACTATACCAAAACGAAAAAACCAACACGTCACCTTGCGTGTTTTTTAAGGTTGTGTTATCCTGCCCACAGTCCCAAACTCCTGGGGCACTTCCCTTCTTAAGGAGACGTTCTCATGCGTCGTTTCTTCACCCTCATCGAGCTTCTTGTCGTGATCGCGATCATTGCGATTCTTGCCGCCATTCTCTTTCCTGTTTTTGCCCAAGCCCGTGCCAAAGCACGCCAGACGGCTTGTCTGTCCAATACCAAGCAAATCGGCCTTGCTGTCATGATGTACTCTCAAGACTACGACGAGACGCTGGTTCCCTTGACCATCGGGACTACCGGATCGGGGTTGGCGGTCTTTAACCAGCTTCTCGATCCCTACGTCAAAAACCAAGGTGTCTGGGCCTGTCCCGATGCCATCAAGACCAACGCGAACCAGATTCGCAGCGTGGCCATGAGCGACAACGTCGCTATACCGCTGTGGTTTGCCCCCAACAACTCTCCCCTTGCCCTCGCCGCTCTGGATTTCCCCGCCAACCTCATTGTGATGGGAGATGCTGTTCCTCAGGCATGGACGTCGAACTTCTCTGCCAATGTCAATGGTTTTCAAGCCTGTAGTGCTACCCGCGCTCTGGAGACCAACACGGCCCAGCTCGCCTCACGCCGCCATTTTTTCCGGCATAGCGATGGGGCGAACTACGCCTTTGCGGATGGTCACTCCAAGTGGATGAAGATCCGCAATACGATCATTCCTAATTCCATGTGGTCCAGAACCAATCGGCCCTTCACCGCACTTCCCACAAACTGTAGCGATGTTGCGCTGTAGTCTGCTAGAAAACAAGGTACTCTAAGTCTATGATAACCCTGATCCCTCTGGCGCTCCTAGCGCTCATGCAAGAGACGCGCCCTGCGCTGCCTCTCAAAATCCAGCCTGCGCCTGCGGCGGCTGCCTCGGCCAATCTCCCTCCCGCTCCTGCCTTGCTCAAGGCAGGAGACTCTATCCCCAACTTTTCGGTAGATGCCCCCGGCGGGAAAAAGAAAGTCACTTTTGCCTCAATGCGTGGAAAAGTGGTCGTTTTAGACTTCTGGGCCACGTGGTGCGGCCCGTGTAAAGCAGCCATGCCACACTTAGAAGAAGTCTGGAAGAAGCTCAAGACACGCAAGGATGCCACGGTGCTGGCGCTCTGCACCTCGGACGAGCGTGAGAAGTTCGAGAAGTGGGTGGTGGAGAACAAAGACAAGTACAGCTTCCCCTACGGCTACGACCCCGCGGGCCGCGATAACGCAACTAAGCTCTCACGCAATGTCTTTGGTGTCACCGGAATCCCCACCACGTTTGTGATAGGGAAAGATGGAAAAGTGGTAGATGCAATCGTGGGCTATAGCCCCGGCGACCATAGACTCGAAGCTGCCCTGAAGCAGGCAGGTGTGGATATTGGCACCGTGGGCGGGGATGCACCTCCCCCCGCTCCACGTGATCCCAATGCTCCCAAGTTCATTCCTGCAGCAGCTCTCACGGTTCCAGGCACGATGCGCTCCCAGCTCAGCTTCGATCCCGTGGCCTTCTCCGAGACCTACAAAGGAAAGCTGGGCCTGAAGTCTATTCCAGTACCCATGGCTCTGAGTGAGACAAAGCCCGCGAGCATCACCAAAGAGCCAAGCTACAGCGCCACTCCTCGCTACGGAACGATCACGGTGGGTGATGGCCCCCGCTCCGTGGTCAACGTGGTTCTCGCCGGAAGCCAGCTCTTTGTGGATGACAACAACAACGGCGATCTCACCGACGATGCCCCGGCGACCTGGGATGGTAAGACTGTCCAGCGCTCGGTACGCGCCTCCTATGGCCCAGCGGCAGGCGAGGTATCGAGCCGTCCCTACTCCCTCAACTTCTACGGGAGCGCAGATCGGGTCTTTACCCAGCGTAACGGAGGGATGGTAGGAGAGATCACGTTCAATGGCAAGGCTATCAAGGCACTTGTCGGGGACACGGATAGCGACGGTGTGTTTATCTCTACTCCCACGGCTCCGGTCTATCTGGTTCTCGACCTTAAAGGCACAGGCGCGATTGACTTTAGCAGCCGCTCGTTTGATCTTGCCAAGCCGATGGAGATTGACGATAAGATCTACCGTGCCCGCATCTCGCCCGATGGTACGAATCTGACCATCATTCCTACGAACGAAGTTCCGGCTCCCAAGCCCCCGCCTGCGCCACGTCTGCCCAAAGCCGGGGACGATGCCCCTGATGCCACGTTCCAAGCTCCCGACGGCTCCAGCATTCGCTTGGCAGACTTCAAGGGAAAGAAAGTGGTTGTTCTGGACTTCTGGGCAACATGGTGTGGCCCGTGTATCGCATCGTTTCCCCACCTAGAGAAAGTATGGCAGGGACTTAAGGGCCGTGAGGATGTGACAATATTGGCTGCCAATGTCTTTGACGAAACGGAGAAATACAACGATTGGCGCAAGACAACCCAGTTTACCTTCCCCCTTGTCCTAGACCCTGCGGGCCGCGATATGTTCAAGAGTGTGGCTCGCAATAAGTTTGGTGTCACCATGATCCCGGTGACGATTGTTATTGGGAAAGATGGCAAAGTCGTCGCAACCCTCGTGGGCAATACGGGTGAGGGCGATCACCGGCTGGAAGAGGCACTAAAAGCGGCGGGAATCCAGTAGAAGAGTACCCACAATGACAGAAAATGCCCAGCACGAGTTCTCGTGCTGGGCATTTTTATGACAGACCCACAGCCTACAGAGCGTCTTTGAGCTGTGTGATGCGCTTCTTGATCGCGTCCACGTCTGCCGCAGGCACACCGGGTAGCGTGACATACTTCTCGTAGGCAGCAATCGCCTTGGGGAACATGACCTCCTGGGAGAGCTCATCGGCGACACCATAATCGTCGTAGGAGAGACCCAGGTAGTACCAGGCATCGGCGTACTTGGGATCGGCCTTGGTGGCTGCCTCGAAGTCCGCACTTGCCTTCTTCAGCTCCGCCAGCTTGACCTTGACATCTGTAGATGCCTTTGCCTTGCGGTAGATCGCCAGACCACGCCCGTAGAGCGCGATGGCATCCGTCGGCTTGGCCGTCAGATAGGTGGTGTAGTTGGTGATCGCCTTCTCAAACTCCGGGAGTCCCTTGCTGGCATCATTGGCCTTGCGCTTATTCTCCCCTAGGTTGAAGTAGATCACCGCCTGATTTTTGACCATCTCCAGGTCTTTACTCCCCGATAACTGAAGCACCTTATCAAAGTCCGCCGCCGCCGCCGCCAGGTTCTTCATATCTAGGTAGGTACGTCCCCTCAGCTCGTAGGCCTTGGGATCAGTCGGGGCAAGCGCGATGATCTTGGTGTAGTCTGCAATCGCGGAGGCAAAGTCCGGGGTGGGCTTCTGGAGGGCACAGTAGGCACGATTGGTCAGTGCGGCGAGCAGCTCTTTCTGATCCGTGGGGTTGGTCGCGAGGTACTTAGCGTAGCTCGCCATGGCACTGTCCCACTGCTTGAGCTTCAGGTAGAGAAACGCCTGTGCCCCCAGCGCTTCGGCGTTGCTGGGGCTCTTGGCCAGAAGCTGACCGTAGGCATCCACTGCCACGCGGTAGTCCACATCCGCCTGGGTCTTGTCCGCCTTCTTCCCAGCAGCGCTGGCCAGGTTATTGAGATACTGCATCTGGTTGGGGCTACCTGCGGGCAGAAGCTCTAGGGCCTTTTTGAAGTCCGCGATGGCCTTGTCAAAGTCTTGCGCTTCGAAGTAGGCGACACCACGGTTGGTGTAGGCGACGGGGTCTTTTGGGTCAGCATTGATCGCATCGGTCAGGGCGGCGATCTTCTCTGCCGATGATGCACCGCCGCCACTGGCCTTGGCAAGCGCGAGGAGCTTCTTGATCTCCATGTCAGTGGGCTTGAACTTAAGGTACTTCTCGAAGTTGGCGGCAGCGCCTTTGTAGTCCTGGAGGTTGTACTGGACGCGGCCCAGCCCCTCGTAACCGAAGGGTTTATCGGGCTGAAGGGCGATATAGCTGGTGTAGGGCGGGACCGCCTCTTTGTACTTTTCCTGGAAGCTGTAGGAGTCCGCCATGATGATAAAGGCATCGGCCTGCTTGGGGTCTAGCTGGGTGGCCTTGCTCGCGGAGGCAATCGCATCGCTGAGCCCAGCGGCCTGTGCTTTCGTGATCGAGCTTCCCTGAGGGACGATGGTGTTGTACTGCGCTAGAGCGAGGTCTTTCCATGCCACGGCATCATCGGCCTTCTTGGCAAGATAGGCCTTCAGATCGGTCGAGGCCGCCGCGTAGTTCTTGGGCTCGATATTGAGGTAGCTGGCAGCACGCAGTCGGTAGACATTAAAATCTGCCGATGCGCCCACTTTCTGCAAGTACGCCGAGTAGTCCACAATCGCAGACTTGTAGTCCTTGAGCTGGAGCTGTACCGCAGCCCGGTTCTTGGTAATCTCCGCATCGCCAGGCTTGAGTGCCAGCGCCGCATTGTAATCGGAAAGCGCGGCGGAAAAGTTCTTGAGCTGGAAGTTACAGGCAGCGCGGTTGAGAAGTGCGCCCGTGTTACTCTTGTCTAGCGCGAGTCCTTTGGTGTAGTCGTCAATGGCAGGCTGAAGCTGGTTGAGCTTGAGGAACTCCAGATCGGCTTTGGAAAAATAAGTTGCGGCCTTATCCGCATCGCTTGTCAGCAACAAGACAGCCGCATTGTAGTCGGCGACGGCCTTATCAAACTGACTCAGTTTTTCATACGCATAGCCACGGTTGAGGAGAGTCAGCCCACGCTTGGGGTCTAGCTCTAAAACTTTGGTCGCATCCGCAATTGCTTCAGGGAACTTATTGGTCTGCAAATACGCCACCACACGACTATCGTAGGACTCCACAACGAGATCGGGTGCGTTGGGCTTGGGCTTGGGAGCCAGCTTGGTCAGTTCGGTAAAGTCGGCGATGGCTCCGGTGTAGTTGTTGAGCTGCGAGCGCACAATGCCTCGGTTGTAGTACGAGTCTGCGGCCTGTGGCTTTGCCATAATCACTTTGGAGAACGCAGCCTCGGCGAGGGGTAGGTTTTTTGCCCCAAAGTGTGCACGACCGAGATCGAAGTAAAGCGATGATACCTCAGGACGCTCTTTGATGAGCTTATCCAAGATCTTGACTGCTTCAGCGTACTTGCCCTTGCTGATCAAGTCTCGGGCTGTGGAGATATCCTCTTGTGCCCAGGCGTTGCTCCCTGATCCTAACACAAGCACCAGTGAACTCACCACTCCCGCCATTACCAAACGACTCATAAAAAGCTCCTCGCTAAATTACCGGGTTTTGTCGGATTATACCGTTATCCCTGACAAAACAACTTGCTTCGATTATCCGGCGCATCGGGCCTTTCTTTGTAGGGTAGATGCGCCTGTTTTTATGCTTGACCCTGTTAGACAACGAAAAAACAGAAAGAGCTGTGATTCAGATCACTTTTTATCGTGATCTAGATCACAATCGTTGCGAGTTTTTTCACACTAAGAAAGTGCCGTTTTGCATGATAGGGCGCTCATCGGCCCAGATATCAAAGTGCAGCCCGACCACATCAATGTGCGTGCAAGACTGCCAGTTGGCTCCGGTGTGGAAGCCGTAGGGATCGCCAAAAGCGATATGGATCCCGGGGAATTTTTCGTCTTGCAAGATATTGCCAATCACCCGCGTTAAGCCGATATTGGTACCAATGGCAAACTCGCCCACCCGGTCAGAGTTTTCGTCGGTGTGGCAGTACTCCCAGAACTCGGTCTCTAGCGCCTTGTTAGCACACTGCGCACTTGTCAGACGGTTTTTCTCAATGGTGAGCATCAGAGGGTTCTCGCCCAGGAGCCCGTACTTGGCGCAGAGATAGTCTCCCACCACGCCATCCACCACAAACGTCCCGTTGAGCTCCCAGGGCGACGTAAAGATCTCGCCACCGGGGAGATTGCCCCACTTCTTGGGCGAGATAATGCCGCTGGTCTTGAGCCAGTGGTACTCCGGGCTGAGCTGGACGGTGATATCGGTGCCTGTGGGGGTCGTGCCGCGGATGGTCTTTGCCGCCCGGACGATCTCGATGACGCGCTGGCTGAGCGTGTCTACCGCGCCAAAATCAGCACGCATCCCCTCGCACATGATCTCCTCGGTGATATTGACCATGTGAGCGTGACGCATCCCGCGCCGATTGACCACATCGGTCATCTGCCGACGGCTCATGAGCTCGCCGGTCTGCACTTGAACGGCAAAGATCGAGACGGCGCTGCTCTCCATGCCCAAGATTACCTCGGCGGGCATGTCGGTCAGAGGGCGTGGGCAGAGCTTCTCCAGCACAAACCCACTCCAAGCCAGTCCCCGCACCTCTAGCTCTCGCGCCAGGCTCGCCCCAATGGTCAGGCAGGCCATGTCACAGATCAGCGTCACTTTCTCGCCCGGCTGGATGCGCAGGCAAGTCGTGACGGCATTGACCGCGCCCGGCGTTAGCTCCGAGGAGAACTCAGTACTTAGTAAAAGTGCGTTGTGCATGTTATAGTTCGGAGGGGAGCAGGGTCTCGGCGACCATGTAGTCCACGACGGCTTTTAGATCCCCGCCGCTCTCTTTGAAGACCCGAAGCTGACGATCTGCGCCCGTACCGCGCTCTAGCATTTTCTGGACATAGTCCAGCTCACGGCGACATCC
>NZ_CBAYMC010000146.1:0-11286 GCF_964826245.1 Armatimonas sp.
CCATCCACAGCCCCGAAATCTTGTGCTTTTCCGCGGCGGCGGCGGCGGCACCTTCGCGAATGTCCACCCAGCCTGCCAGCGACACTTGGTCGGAGTGGGCAACGAGGTTCTTAGCCCAGCCTTGACCCATTCCTCCCGCCCCGACGAGCAGTGCACGTCTCACGACTTCTTTTCCCAGCCCAGGTTCGGGTTGGTCTCAAACCAACCCTGAGGTGCATGCGGACAGACCCGAATGCCAAGTTCCGTGGTTGGCGCGGCCCACGTGCACGCGTTGGCGATCACGCGACGGATCTCCGGCTGGAAGTAGATGGGATAGGTCTCGTGGCCCGGCGAGAAGTAGAAGACTCTCCCCCGCCCCCGGTTCCAGCAGCAGCCCGAGCGGAAGACCTCGCCGCCACCGTAGCTGGAGATAAAGACCAGCTCGTCGGGCTGAGGAATGTCGAAGTACTCCCCATACATCTCGGTGAGGGGCACGGTAAAGACAGGAGGAAGGCCCTCCGTGATTGGGTGACCAGGTCGAACCGTCCAGACTCGCTCAAGGTCGTCATCGCGCCAGATCAGCCCACATGTCGTTCCCATCAGCTTACGGAAGATCTTGGAGAAGTGCCCCGAGTGCAGGACAATCAGCCCCATGCCTTCTAAAACACGCTTATGGACTTTCTCCACGATGGCATCGTCCACTTTGTCGTGTCCCATGTGGCCCCACCACGTGAGAACATCCGTGCTAGCCAAGATCTCGTCGGTGAGGCCATGCTCGGGCTGGTCAAGTGTCGCGGTTCGCACTGTGGCACTCTCACCCAGTAGCTCACGCAGGCCCTCGGCAATCGCATTGTGCATGCCGTCAGGATAGACTTTCTGGACAGCTTCATGCTGCTTTTCGTGGAGGTTTTCCCCCCAGACAGTAACAACCATTGTTGATCCTCCAAAAGAAAAAGCCCGGCACAGATGTGCCGGGCATCAGAGCAAGCCTACCGCATCCGCTCCGTGTACTGTGACTCCCAGCCTCCCTGAGAAGGGCGACTGCGGTAGTCAACAAAAATTCCCGCCATCAGCATCAGCCAGACAAAGCCCAGCACTGCCCAGAGCCAAGTCAGCTTCGTACTTCCCCGGACATTCATGAAGTTGTAGACCACAAAGCCCGCTTTGATCACTGCGACAAACATCGCGACCACGAAGTTCATTCCCACCCAGCGCGTTGCCGCACTAAGGTCAATGTAGTAGAGAACCACCGTGACGATCAGCAGGACGAAGAGTATGCCGTACGTGAGCCAGTAGAGCGAGGGTTTCGGATGCTGGATGACCTCGACGACAGGGTTCACAGGCCCGTGCCCATGTCCGTGATCGTCGTGTCCGTGTGCAATATCAGCCATCATCTTTCCTTTACGAGATTAAGTACATCAGCGGGAACAAGAAGATCCACACGATGTCCACAAAGTGCCAGTACAGACCAATCATTTCCAGCGGCATATAGTCGTCTACGCAGGGGTGCTTGATCCAGTAGAAGAACATCAGCAGCACCATCATCACAATTCCAATGGAGACGTGGATGCCATGAAGCCCTGTCATACAGAAGTAGATGCTCATGAAGAGCCGAGCGTGCTGAGCCTCTGCTTTATAGCGCGTAAAGGCAGCATTTGGTACAGAAAAAGCAATCGTTCCATTGGGTATGGATGTTAGTCTCTGATCCATTCCTTCGGCGAGCTTAGCCGTCTGTGTGGCCGGAATTTCTAGCCCTTCTTCACTGAGTTTAGCTCCCGCCTTCTTGGCTTCTTGCATCGCCGTCCATGCACGGTTGGCGCGTGGATTCTCGGCATGACCGCCACTGTCATGACCCGCATGCTCTGTCTTGAGAATATAGAGCGCACGGGCGTAGTTGAAGTTGCGATCCGGGTAGAGACCTTCGTGTAGCTTATTGGTGTACTCAAAGTACTTGACGACCATGAAGATCATCGCACAGCCTACCACTGTCCCAATCCAGAGGATCGTTTTAATCCGCTGGCCGATCTGAGCATTGTAGACCGCAAGTACCATAAAGAGCGAGCTCGTCAGCAGGACCGCCGTATTGATCGTCCCTAGCCAAGGAAAGCCACCTTTCATCAAGCCTAGGAAGTTGTACTGGAGCAGGAACTGGTGAGCTTCCAAGTAGGTATCGAAATACATCACTCGGTAGAGAGAGTAGGCGAGGAACAGCCCCCCAAAGAACATGATCTCTGTTACCAGAAACGACCACATTCCTACCAGGTAGCTCTCGTTTTGCTGGTGAATGTTCTCATACTGCATCGAGACCCGCTGACCAGCACCATGCGAATGCTCAGCCCCTGTACTAGGCTCTAGAGCGTGCAGACTCATACGTGGGTTTCCTCTCGGACAGGTGAGCTATGCTGTGGATCCTTGTCGTGATCATGTGCATGATCCAAGACATCGTGAGCAGGATGCTCCCCATGGTACTCGTAAGCTTCCCACGTGACCACTGGGATCTCCAGGAAGTTGTGGGTAACCGGTGGTGAGGGAATCGTCCACTCAAGTCCAACCGCTCCCCAAGGGTTCGCAACAGCCTTCTCGCCCTTGAACCAGGACCACATGAGATAGAAGACAGGCAACATGAAACCAATGCCCAGAACCGTAGACCCCGCCGATGAAGCAATATGCCAAATCTGGTACTCCGGGGCGTAGAAGTGGTAGCGCCGGGGCATTCCTAAGTATCCCACAATAAACTGCGGGAAGAAGGTCATGTTGAAGCCGACAAACTGAATAATCGCGGAGAGCTTTGCGGGAAACTCGGGGTACAGGCGACCGGTCATCTTAGGCCACCAGTAGTGCAAACCTGCCATGAAGCCTAGTAAGGCCCCACCCACCATAACATAGTGGAAGTGTGCCACAACAAAGTAGGTCGCTGTCAGGTGAACATCTACGGCGATTGCTGCTAGATACATGCCCGTAAGTCCACCGATCACAAAGAGACCAATAAAACCCAGCGCAAAGATCATGTGGCTGGAGAGCTCAACACTTCCTTTGAAGATCGTTGCGATCCAGTTAAAAACTTTGACAGCAGAAGGCACCGCCACTAAAAACGAGATGATCGAGAAGACCATGCTCGAGTACATGGACTGTGCTGTCGCAAACATATGGTGGCCCCAGACCACAAACCCAAAGGCGGCAATTGCAAGCGATGACATTGCGACAAATTCATAACCAAAGATTCTCTTTTTACAGTTTGTCGCAATGATCTCGTTAATGATTCCCAGGGCTGGAAGCATCATGATGTAGACGGCAGGGTGCGAGTAGAACCAGAACATGTGCTGGAACAAAACAGGATCACCACCCAGCTCGGGCGAGAAAACTCCAAAGCCAAGAGTACGCTCGACAAGAACCACCAGAAGCGTCACCGCCACAACGGGCGTCCCCAGCATGATGATGACGGAGGTCGCATACAGCGCCCAAACAAAAAGTGGAAGGCGGAACCAGGTCATTCCGGGGGCGCGCATCTTATGCACCGTGACGATGAAGTTCAATCCGGTAAAGATGGAGGAGAATCCTCCAAGAAACACTCCCATCAGACAAAGAGCCACATTTCCATTGGCATAGATACTGGAGTACGGCGTATAGAACGTCCAGCCCGTATCCACTCCTCCTGAAAAGAGAGAGATCAAAATACAGGTTCCGCCCGCCATATAAACATACCACGAGAGCAAGTTTAAGCGCGGGAAGGCCAGATCGCGCGCCCCAATCATCAAGGGAAGAGCAAAGTTCGCCAAGATCGCTGGGACTGCCGGAATCAGGAACAAGAACACCATGATAATACCGTGCGCCGAGAAAACTCGGTTGTAGGCATCACTGGAAAGAATCTGCCCCTTAGGTGCGGTCAGCTCCAGCCGAACCAGACCTGCGGCTAGTCCTCCAAGTAAGAAGAACATCGAGACGGAGAAGAGATACAGGAGCGCAATGCGCTTGTGATCAACCGTCAGCAACCAGGACTTAATCGAGAAATCGGTATTGATATAGTTCTCGTTATCCACACCGTAGGGACTCTCCCCGTGAGCAGCACGGGCATGACCGTGGGATGCAACCGAGGTATCGTGGCTATCTAAAGTGCTCACGCTCATTGGTATTGTTCTCCTCCATACATGTAACGAAACTGCTGATTGTCTGTGCTCGCCGGAATGGACTCATCGGCAGGTGTACCACTGTGGGGCTCCTCTTTAGTTCCGATCGTCTTGACATAGGCATTGATCGCAACCACATCACCTTCCGCTAAGACTCCCTTGTACGAAGGCATGCCTTGTGGCCAACCCGCAAGAGCAAACTCATCAGGATAGAGAATCGCATTTCGCAAGTACGCATCATCGGCGGTTACGATCTTGCCACTAGCAAGCTGACGACTCTTCCCAAAGATCCCTGCAAGAGACGGTCCCCGTTTGGCAGCATCAGAACCACCCCCACCGTGACAGCCCGCACACTGGAATTTTTCGTACAGTGCCTTGCCCTGCTGCGCAAGAGAGAGTCCCCCACGGGTTGCCTCAATCCCACCAGGATTGACAGCACGTACTCCACCGCTGGCAGCCCACTTATTATAGTCGGCACGGCTCATCACATAGACCCAGCCTCCCATCTCGGAGTGCTGCGTGCCACAGTACATATTGCAGTAGATATGGTACTTGCCAATCCGGGTGGGTTTAGCCCACATCTGAGTGTACTCACCTGGCTGAACCTGGCGCTGCATACGAAACTCAGGAATATAGAACGCATGGATCACGTCTTGAGAGATCATCGTAAACTTGACCGGCTCATCCACCGGAATGTGAAGTTCGTTGTTCTCTCGGATGCCATTGGCATGTTGCATGTGCCACATCCACTGTTTCCCAATCACAAAGATCTCTTTTGCGTGCTTTGGCGGTTGATAGACCTCCCCAAAGAGCTTTGCAGACCAGACAAATATCCCTAATCCCAAAACCAAAGCGGGAAGTGTCCAGGCCATTTCAAGACCGTTGTGATGGTCTACAGGGTTAGAGCGATCCACATTATTGCCACGCTGATAGCGTGCCACCAAAAAGCCCAGCAGTCCCAGCACCAGGACCGTGAAGATCACTGTCAACGCAGTGAGAACCCAGTAGAGCACGTCTACGTTCTTCGCGTATTCCGATGCTGCCGGAGCCATAATCGGCATTTCACCCATCGGTACTCAACCCTCTCTTCTCTGCTCCCGGGACTCGCGCCGGAAGCTAATAACCATAAACGAACCTAAGGCAATTGCTGTTGCGGTTCCCAGCACTTGCAGAAGCCGAAAAACAGCGAGCCCATAGGTATTTCTCTGTGGATCGTAGTGGTAGCAGAAAAGCAAAATCTTCTCTGCCACACTCCCAATCCGACCTTGCCCCGCTTCCGTTAACGAAAGACGGACGTCCTTAGCTTTGTAGCTCACTCCAAAGTGATAACGAGAGACACGTCCCTTGGGAGTTACCATGAAAGTCGCGCTTGCATGTGCATACTGCCCCGTCTTGGCATCGTAGACATATTTATAGCCTAGCGAATCAGCAACGGCACGAATGTCTTTTTCTTCGCCCGTCAGAAAATGAAATGACTTCTCCGCCCCGGCTAAACCAAGCTGACTTAGATATTCTTGTTTCTTTGCCGTTGCAATCTCGGGCGTCTCTTTCGGATTAATCGAGATGACTACGACTTCAAAATCGCGCCCAATCTGGTAGCCAAGGCCAGGCTCATGCATGGCAGAGATCATCCCCTCGACCATCATAGGGCAGGTTCCCGTGCACTTAAAAAACGGCATGACTAGCCAGACAGGTTTTGTCCCAAAGTACTCTTTCAGGGGCACAATCTTGCCAGTTTCGTTTCGAAATACCGTTTCGAGAGGCAAAGCAGCATCCAGATTCTGGCTGATGGAGACATCACGCGCGGCATTAATCCCCGTGTCAAAGCGTGGACGTGAGCCAAAGGGAGCCTGCTGAGACTGCCCCTGGCCGAAAGCCGAGGGAGCTAGCGCCAGGAGGGCGGCTCCTAGAGTGAGCTTACCGCGTAGGCACATTAGTGTGCACCCTCTCCACCGGTATATTTACCACTACCGGGATAGGAGCTGTGCTCCTCTTTTGGGGCCTTACCGGTTACTCCTGAGATTCCTCGGGCGGCAAGGGTTTCTTTTGCTTTTTTAATCCCCACATGAAGCGGTTCCTCGGATGCCTTGTAGATTTCCATATCTAGCTTAGGGTCACCTTGAACTTGTGGATAGGGCGGTGTGCGAGGCTTTGTCACAAATGCGGGTACCTCACGCTCAAGTTTCTTCCAGTCGGGCGTAAAGAACGGGTAAGCACCAAACTGAATGGCCATGATTGAGACCACGACGAATCCTGCAAAGATACTCATCCAGCGAACAATGGCAACAATATTGACATCACGGTGCTCGTAGCCAAGCTCCGGAATCGTGCCGTCGTTGATATCATTTGAGCCATGCATGATTAGTGTGCCTCCAGAGCAAGCTTGGTGTCTTGGATTCGGGTATCGTGGAGCGGCATTAGCTCCCCTGCCTTCAGATTTCGCACAAAGAGGATCAGCCAGACTCCTCCCACAAACACTAGGGCAGCCAGATCAATCCAGAGCGTCGAGAACGCAATCGAGGCGGACTTGAAGAAAGGCACGACCTGCCACCAAACATCTATGGTGCGAAAGAAGAAGATCCACCCCGCAACAATGATCAGAAGGTGCGGTGTCCGCTTGCCTTTACCCGAGAGCAGAGCTAAGAACGGCCCAAAGAACTGGAACACCACAATCGCAAGCCCGACGTAGACCAAGGGGCCTTCAAACCGCTGGACGAAGAAGATAATTTCCTCCGGCAGGTTGCCCGACCAGATGATCAGGAACTGTGAGATTGTAAAGTACCCGAAGACCATGGTAAAGCCCAGTAGCATGTTGCCAAGGTCTTTCGTCAGCGCGGGGTTGATTGCCCTGGCAAACGGGCGCATGGTGCGCATCGAGAGGACAAGTACCGTCCCAAAAGCGATCGTCATCAGGATTCCCGTTGCCATGTGCCACGCACCATAGAGTGTGGAGAAGAACATCGGGTTGAGCGACATCAGCCAGTCCGTGAAGGCAAAAGTCAGCAAGATCACATGCACCACGCCGAGTGGCGGTGCAAAGCTCCGTCGCCACTCCGCCCGTGCTTCATCACGATCTACATCCTGAGCCTTAGACGAAGCATTCAGCTTGCTGGTCGTCCAAATCCAGAAGACAAAGTAGAACACCGCGCGGATGATCCAGGCCACCGGATTTAACCACTGCTGCTTTTGAATGGGAAGCTTGGCCATGAATGCGGGATCTGCCCAAGGAAAGTAGCTATGCCCTGCAACCCTGGCGATTGCGATAGGAATAAAGAACATTCCCATCAGGGGTAGGTTCTTGTTCCCTGCCTCTAGCACCTTAAGAATTGACAGGCTCCACTGTGCACGGATCGTGTGGTGCAGAAACGTAAGTGTCGTACAGCCAAGTGTCAGGGTCAGCCAGAAGATGAAGCCGTAGTGATACGCTCCGGCAAAGACGCGGTGACCGGCACTTTGATCCGTAAAGTACCCCGCAGCCAGTGCGATGGCACCGATCACGGCCATTCCTGTGGCAGTGTTGCCCAGCTTTGTCAGCGTCGGAAGCGCTGAGGGAGCCTCGTGTGTTTCGTGTTCCGTCATTAGTTTGCGCCTCCCTGAACCGTCAGGGTAATGCGTCGGTTCTTGGCCCGGCCTTCACTGGAGCTATTGTCCGCGACAGGTTTGGCGGAGCCATAGCCCTTTGCCAGAAGCGTGCTACCTGCCACTCCCTTGCTCGTCAGGAAGTCTCGAACTGAGTCTGCTCGTTGGCTGGAGAGCGAGAGGTTACTCGCCGCTTTCCCCTGAGAGTCCGTATGTCCACCGACCTCGACTTTAGAGTCAGGATTTTTCTTGAGAATCTCCGCAACTGCGGTTAGAAATATCTGCGATTCGGGCTTGAGAGTGGCCTTTGCAGTGTCGAAGAGCACATCACCGGTCAGCTTACTCATCGCGCTATCGAGGTCTTCTTGCTCCTTCTTAGCTGCGTCCGTTGCGGGGAGGGCCTCGACAGGAGCAGGCGTAGCCGTTACCCTCGGTGCAGGCGTTGGCTCAGCAGGTTCACTAGGAGCGGGAGTAGCCGCCACTGCGACAGGAGTCACTGCCGCCGGAACGTTTCCCCCACTAGCGAGCTGGAGCGCACGGACATAGCTCACAACAGCCCAGCGATCATTGTAGTCCTGGATGCGGGAAGCATAGCCATACATCGCGCCCTTACCGTGGGTAAGAACATCGTACATGTAGCCATCTTCTGCTTTTAGGAGACGAGGTTGGTGCAAGGTAGCGGGTAGCTTCTGCCAGAACCCAAGGCCGCGCTGCGCTATAAAGCCATTGCCGTTGCCCGCAGTTCCGTGGCAGGGAGCGCAGTAGACCGTGTAGCGGTTCTCACCGCGATCCAGCATCGCTTTGGGGCCGCCAAAGCTCTTGACCGCCTCGGCAGGAATCTGCGCGACGAACTTTCCGGCCTGTTTCCCCGTGGTGAAGGCATCGTCGGTGCGGAGCTTACCGCGCGCAATCGTCCCCTCAGGCAGGGCACGGCTGGCCTGACGATCGGTGTAGAAATCGCTCTCGTAGTAGGCCTTCATCTTGGGCTGCTCCCACATATCAATGTGACAGCCCGAGAGAAGAGCACTTCCACCCAAGAGGGTTAGCCCTAGTGTGTATCGCATGCTAATGTTCACTGGCGCGCTACCTCCGCAACATTCAGGGCTCCGAGCCCATTTAGGAACGCCGCCGTTTCGTTTTGTTCGTACTTGGGGTCTTTGGTCTCGATACATAGGAAGTAGCGATCCTGTGTGGCGCGATCAAAGTTGGGGGCATTAAAGATCGGGTGGTGAAATCGGGGAAGACCATTGAGGGCCCACTGCGAGATAAAGGTCGTCAGGCCCGTACAGAGAACCGTCATCTCAAACGTGACCGGGATAAACTGTGGCCACGTGTTGAGTGGCTTTCCTCCGACGTTCATCGGGTAGTCAATCACCGCGATGAAGTACTGTAGCCCAAAGCCTAACAGACAGCCCGTGAGTCCTCCAAAGAACGCAAACCAAGGAATACGGTCGTCCGTACCGTTTGGCAGTGCTTCGGCAAGGCCGTGAATCGGGAAAGGCGAGTAGGCATCTGTTTTCGAGTAGCCCGCTGCCGTCGCACGCTTCGCCGCAATCACGAGATCATCGGGAGAGTCAAACTCCGCAATCATTCCGTAGATCGGGTTTTCAACAGGCCCATGTCCATGTGCTGACATTAGTGAGCCTCCTCTTCATGCGCATCGTGAGCGTCATGAGTATCGTGACCAAACGTGTGGTGATTTTTATACAGTAGATCGCGCATCTCAAAGATATTGATGAAGGGCAGCACCTTGATGAACATAAAGAGCAAGAAGGTAAAGAAGCCCATCGTCCCTAAAAAGAGTAGCCAGTCCCAGAGGGTCGGGGAGTAGTAGCCCCAGGAGCTGGTTAGGAAGTCACGGGTCAGCGACATCGGGATGATCACGAAGCGCTCCAGCCACATTCCGATTCCAATTACAATACTGGTGACAAATAAGAAGGGAACATTCTTGCGGAGCTTGTGGTACCAGAGTGCCTGCGGCCAGATACCGTTGCAGAAGATCAGCGCCCAGTAGAATGCGGCGTAAGGACCGGCAAATCTATGGTTGACCACAGCGAGCTCATAGACATTGCCTGAGTACCAGCTATAGAAGATCTCCAAGACGTAGCCATAGAAGACAATCAGGCCCGTTGCCAACGTGATCTTGGCCATCCAGTCGAGGTGCTTCTCGGTGATAAAGTCCTTGAGACCATAGAGAGCACGGAGCGGCAGGCCAAAGGTCAGTACCATCGCAAATCCGGCAAAGACGGCTCCTGCCACAAAGTAGGGCGGGAAGATGGTCGTGTGCCAGCCTGGGACAATTCCCACGGCGAAGTCGAAGCTCACGATGGTGTGCACGGAGAGAACGAGTGGGGCAGAGATGCCTGCCAGGATATTGGTCGCTTGCTCGTAGCGGAACCAGTGCTTGGCGCTTCCCCGCCATCCCAGTGCAACCGCACCATAGAGAACCTTAGCGATCATGCTCTGCGAGCGGTCACGGAGGGTTGCGATGTCGGGAACCAGTCCTAAGAACCAGAAGAGCATCGAGATGGTGAAGTAGGTAGAGACAGCAAAGACGTCCCACTCTAGCGGCGAGCGCGTCTGCGGCCACATACCCAAGATATTCGGGTAAGGGAAGAGCCAGTAGTCACACCAAGGACGACCCGTGTGAAGCAGCGGGTAGAGACCCGCACACATCACCGCGAAGATGGTCATTGCCTCGGCAAAACGGTTGATCGAGTTGCGCCAGGATTGACGCATCAGCAAGAGAATCGCTGAGATCAGTGTTCCTGCGTGGCCGATACCAATCCACCAGACAAAGTTAACAATGTCCCATGCCCAGCCCGCGGGCTGGTTATTTCCCCAGATCCCCGTTCCCCGCAGAATCAGCCAGGTGATGGCCATCAGCATGACGTTCAACCCAACAAAGCCAATGGCGGTTACGATAAACCAGACCAGCGGCGGGCGCGGGTTTAGGACAACGCGCGCAATGATATCTGTAATAGACTCATAGTCATGCTCGTTGTCAATAAAATTCTCGGGGATGAGCTGCGTGCGCTTGCCGCCCATCGGTTCCGTTGCCATCTAGTGTCCTCCCTCCGCCGCCACCGGCTTGACCAGCGCGGGGTTGGGGTTCTTGATCTTCGCCATGTACGTCGTTCGTGGGCGAGTATTTAGCTCAGCCAGGAGCGCGTAGTCATGAGGTTGGTGCTTCAGCTTGCTTACCTTGCTATTGCGATCGTTAATGTCCCCAAAGACAATCGCCTGTGTCGGACAGACCTGCTGACAGGCCGTGATAATCTCGCCGTCCTGAATCTCGCGGCTCTCTTTTTTGGCCTCGATTCGGACTTCATTGATGCGCTGGACGCAGAAGGTACACTTCTCCATCACACCACGTCCCCGCACGGTCACATCCGGGTTCGAGAGCATCTTAAGCACAGGCTTCTCGAAGTAGTTCAGCGTGGTCGGCCCACCCGCGCCTTGCGTCCACTTCAGGAAGTTAAAACGTCGGACTTTGTAGGGGCAGTTATTGGAGCAGTAGCGGGTTCCCACGCAGCGGTTGTAGACCATCTGATTGAGCCCCTCATGACTGTGCACTGTCGCGGCAACCGGACAGACGGGCTCA
>NZ_CBAYMC010000147.1:0-11163 GCF_964826245.1 Armatimonas sp.
GGGCTGGGAACATTCCATGACGCGTCTCCGTATCCGCTCTTTATCATCGTACTGCTTCTTTTGGTGAGCATTGGCCGATTCCTAGAGCGCGTGACAGGCGGCGAAAAGCGCTGGAAGGCACGCCAGGAAGCGGAAAAAGCGGACTGGGCAGCCAACCCGGCTCCCGCAAAATGGAACCGGACGGGGGGGGCTCCGAAGCTCATGCCACTTGGTGCGATGATGGCGGCGACCCTGATGATCTCACTCGTCGCATCGGCCCGCTCGACGTTTAAAGCGCCCTCGGTGGACGTGAAGATGATTCCGGCGGAGCTGGGGCGCTGGAAATGCCCTGAGGGCGATATCTCGGATGCGGCACTGGCCGAGTCGGACTCCTACTTGATCCGGCAGTATGTCCGTGATGATGGCCAGCAAGTTCAGCTTCTGGTGGTCTACCGGCGCTACGGACGGCGTGAGTTTGCGCACCGGCCCGATCAGTGCTTCCCAGCGGGTGGCTATGTCCAGCTCCTCAAGGACACGACAACACTTCCTTGGGCGGGGCGTGAAGACACGGCAGTACACATGCTCTTCGACGGGAGCAAAGTGGAGTACAGTGAAGGGAAGTTTGGGGTGCCCGTGGCAACCGTCAGCTATTTCTTTGCTTCTGGGAACCGTACGGAGTCGGACTTTATGCGCCAGCAGCTCATCATGGCAACGGAGCGGCTCTTCCCGAATAAAAATGGGTGGACCTTTGTGCGCTTAGTCACCCATCGGACAACCACGGACGAGGCAGCTCTGGCGGCACAGAAAGACTTCATGAAGACCTTCGAGCCGGAGATACGGAAAATCATTACCACAGATCCTGAGACCGCAGGGAAAGAGGGCGCGTGACGGAGATAAAGCCACTGCGGCTGGCGGTATTTATCGGGACGAAGGGGCGTGGCTCCAACCTGATGGCGATCTACGGCGCAATGCAAGAGGGACGGCTGAGCGGTGAGGTGGCCCTAGTGATTGGTACCAAACCCGATGCCCCCGCGCTCCTGCGCGCACAAGAGGCAGGGATTCCTGTGGCGGTGATCGCTCCTAGTGACGACTACGAGGCCAAGCTCCTCATCGCCTTAGACCAGGCTCATGCGAACACTATCGCCTTGGCGGGGTATCTCCGGAAGCTCCCCGAGGCGGTGGTGCAGCGCTTTCGCAATCGGATCGTCAATGTGCACCCGGCCTTGCTTCCGGCGTTTGGTGGCAAAGGAATGTACGGCCACCATGTTCATGAAGCCGTCGTTGCCTACGGCTGTAAAGTCAGCGGCTGCACGGTGCACTTTGTGGACTCCGAGTACGACACGGGCCCGATTGTCCTTCAGCGGACGGTGCCCGTGCTCAATACCGATACCCCGGAGACTCTGGCGGCCCGCATCCTTCCTGAGGAACACGCCGCCTATATCGAGGCCCTCCAGCTCCTCGCCGAAGGGCGGATCTCGCTGGAGGGGCGACGGGTGATGATTACCAGCGGTAGTCCACGGTCTTGAGGAAGACGCGGGACAGAACCATGTGACCCGTGGGACTGGGGTGGACTTTGTCGCCTGCCAGAGCCCCGAAGGCCATGCTCTTAAGCGCTTTGTCGTAGGCGGCTTGTGTGTCCCCAAAGCGGCAACCATGCTCTTTTGCGATCTGGCGCACCAGCTTGCCGTACTCGTCCATTCGTTTACGCATCGGCTGGTCGCGATCCGGCTCGACATAGAACGGTGTCAGAAGGGTGATTCCCTTGACCAGTGGCTTTGTCTGAAGGAGCAGCTCGCTATAGGTCTTGACAAACTCCTCGGGGAAGACGCTATCGGGGTTGTTGGTGCCTGAAAACTGCCGCCAGACATCGTTGGTGCCGATCATAATACTCAGCCAGTCCGGCTTGAGGTCGATGACATCTTTCTGCCAGCGTGCCTTTAAGTTCCGAATGGTATTGCCGGATATGCCCGTGTTTAAGACGCGAATCTTGCGCTCTGGGTAGGTTGAGCCCAGCAGCATGTTGACCTGCGCGGGGTAGCCGCCGCCCAATCCACTGCCCTCACCGACGGGCCGTGCCCGTCCTGCATCCGTGATCGAGTCGCCGATAAATAGCAGCGTCCCACCTTCAATCTTCATAGTGCTCCAATTCCTTGTAAAAATGCGTGGGCGATGGTCATGTGACCGACCGGCCCGGGGTGAATCCGATCCCACGCCACGCTGGCGGGGTGGTTGTGCTCTAAAAGCGCGTCGAAGGCGGCCTGTGTGTCCACAAAAACGGCCTCGAACTCGTCTGCGATCTCTTGAACCGCCGCCCCGTACTCGTCCATCCGCTGGCGCATCGGGTCGTGGAGGTTGGCATCTATCACATAGGGAGTCATGAGCACTAGCCCCTTGAGCTTAGGCCGCGTGCGGTGGCAGAGGCTCCAGAGCGTCTCCGAGTACTCGGCGAGGGGCACGGCGCGTTCGGGGGCAAGAGGAGAGTCAAACTGTCGCCAGACATCGTTGATCCCAATCATCACGGAGAGCCAGTCCGGGGCGAGATCGGTCACATCGGACTTCCAGCGGGCCGCCAGATCGCGCACCGTGTTGCCACTGCTGCCCACGTTGCGAATCCGAATCCCACGCTCGGGATAGGCCGCCCCAATCGTCGCCGCCACATCGCGGACATAGCCATTGCCAATCTCTCCCCAGTTCCACGGATTCGCCTCACCAACAGGCCGGGCGCGACCACAATCCGTGATCGAGTCCCCGATAAAGAGTAGATTAGAGCTAGCTTCGATGCGCATGGCAGAAAATTCGGCAAACGTTCGGCTATTTCCTGCGTTGGAGTTACGACTCCGAGCACGGCAACTTTTTACTGTGCTCGGAGGCCCAGGACTGCCTGCTTACTTTCCGGCGAGGCGGCGGCGCTCGAAGAGGAGGTAGCCTATAAGCGCGGGCTCGGAGCCGACCATGGAGCCGACGCGCTCTAAAGTTCGGGAGAAGGCACGCTCGCTCTGGTCGCCGCCGGCGGTTCCGAGCTGATCTATCGCTTCGTCAATCATGGCAAGGGCATCAACCATAAACCGGCCCTTGCCGGAGGCCATGGTGCGGTAGTCGTAGCTGGTCCAGAGGCGGTTGAGGCGCTCGTAGACATCGTCCCAGGTGGCAGTGTCCGCAACGGCAGTGGGGTTGGCGTTCAGGCGGTCTTGCTGCTGCTGCTGCATCTTGGCCAGCGCCACTTCCCCAGCTTTGACCGAGTTCCATGCCTCAAGGGTGGGGGAGTCCAGCACCTTAAGCTTGAGCTCACGATTGCCCGTGATATGCCGAAGCGCCTGCTCAATCTTCAGCTGGGAATCGTTGGACTTCAGGGTGCCATTGAGGAGCCCATCCGTGCTCTCAATCCCCACGGCGAAGACATTGCCTTCCCAGGCAATGGGGACACTTGCATCCAGTGCCCGGTACATGGCCGGAGCCACGGCTGCCTTCTTTGCCATCTCGACAACTTGTGTCCAAATCGCGATCATCTCTGTCTTATCTGCCATGTTGCGTATTGTACCTGAAACAAAACATGCTACAATAGCGACATGAAAGCTGTCGTCATGGCGGGCGGCGAGGGGACGCGGCTTCGGCCCCTTACCTCCAACCGGCCAAAACCTCTCGTCCCTATTCTTAACAAGCCGATCGCGCAGCACATTATCGAGCACCTCAAGCGTGCCGGAATCAATGACATTGTTGTCACCCTCTACTATCTCGGTGAGGAGATCCAGCGCTACTTTGGCGATGGCTCTGACATGGATGTCAACCTTATCTACTCTGTTGAAGAGACGCCGCTAGGTACGGCGGGCTCGGTCAAGCAAGCAGAAGAGCATCTCAAAGATGGGACTTTTGTGATTGTCTCGGGCGATGCCCTCACTGATGTGGACATTGACAAGGCGCTGGCATTTCACCGCGCCAAAGGCGCTGAGGCGACCCTGATCCTCAAGCCCGTTCCCAATCCTGTCGAGTTTGGTGTCGTCATGACCGAGCCCGATGGGCGCATTATTCGCTTTTTAGAGAAGCCTGATAAAGCCGAAGTCTTTTCCGATGCAGCCAATACGGGAATGTATATCCTAGAGCCCAGTGTTTTTGAGCTGATGGAGCACGGCAAGAGCTACGACTGGTCGCAGGACATCTTCCCGCAGCTTCTTGAGGATGACCGTCCGCTCTATGGCTACACCATGGAGGAGTACTGGTGCGATGTGGGCTCACTGGAGCAGTACCGCCAGGCACAGTACGAGATGCTAGAGGGGCAGACCGCGCTTCCGATTCCCGGCGCAAGCCATCCCAATCGCATTTTTGTTGGCGGGGGGACCGAGATTCATCCCACGGCTAAGATCATCGGGCCTGCCGCTATCGGCTCGGATTGCCGCATTGGTCCTGGTGCGGTCATTGGCCCAGACTCTGTTCTCGGCGATGGGGCGATTGTGGAGGCCAATGCGAAGATTGAGAAAGCCATTCTCTGGCGCTCAGCCTATGTCGGGGCGGGGGCGCAGCTCACGGCCTGTACGGTCTGTAACCATGTTCACCTGGGTGTCAATGTGAAAGTGGAAGAGAGCGCTGTCATTGGGGACAAGTGCTCGGTCGAGGCGGGAGCGACCATCCGCTCGCGGGTCAAGCTCTGGCCTGATAAGCTAATCGAGGAGCGCTCGGTGGTGACCGAGAGCCTTGTCTGGGGCGCGAAGGCGTACTCGAATCTCTTCCGTGGCCTGGGTGTGCCGGGGATTACCAATATCGAGCTGACGCCGGACTTTGCCGCCAAGCTGGGGTCGTCTTTTGGTGCGTTTCTGAAAAAAGGTGCGACCGTGGTGGTCAGCCGCGATGGTCACCCAGCGAGCCGTATGCTCAAGCGTGCCCTCATGGCCGGGCTGTCGTCGGTGGGCGTGACCATGGTGGATGTCGAGGAGATGGCCCTGCCGGTTCTGCGCACCACGGTTCGTGCCAACCGCGCACGCGGCGGTGTCCATGTTCGGCAAGACCCGGACCATGCCGGTCGCACCCTCGTGGAGCTCTTCGATGAGCGGGGCATCTATCTTAATAAGAACAATGAGCGCAAGATCGAGACGATCTTCTTCCGCGAGGACTACGGGCGTGTGTTGATGGACGAAGTGGGGACGATCAATGTCGCGACTCGTCCGCTGGAGCAGTACACGCAGCTCTTCTTGAAGCAGATCGCCGCCAAGGATATCGAGCGCCAGGAGTTCACGGTGGTCATTGACTATGCCTACGGCTCGTCGCTGGCCCGTGTCCTTCCCTCGATTCTCGGTCAGCTGGGCTGTAAAGTCTTTGTGCTCAATCCCTACCCGGACTGGAAGCGCTCGCCCAAGAACTCCCAAGACCGTGAAGCGCTGGTGGCAGGGCTGGCACAAGTCGTTCACCAGCAAAAAGCCGATCTCGGGGTCATGATCTACTCCGATGGCGAGCGCTTAGAGCTGGTGGATGAGCTGGGTAACCCGCTCAACCGAGCACGCTTGCTGGCGACACTGGCGACCATGGTGGCGCAGACCACGCGGGCAGGGGAGTGCAAGATCGCAGTGCCTCTGAACGCACCGTCGGCGATTGAGAGCATTCTCTCGCGCAGTGGCGGTGTCGTGACCCGCACCAAGACCGACCCGCGTTTCTTGATGAATGTTGCTTCGTCTACCGCCGAGAAACTGGTGATGGCGGGGGATCTGGCCGGTGGCTTTATCTTCCCCGGCGGCGAAGAGGCGTTTCACCCCACGTTCGATGGTCTCTTTACCTTTGTGAAGACCCTGGAGATGATGGCGCTGCACCAGCGCCGTCCGCTCAGCTCGTTTGTGGCGGAGCTTCCTCCAATGCACCTCTCCAGCCAGACCCTGAGCTGTCCTCAGTCGGATAACGGGCGGGTGATGCGGATTTTGACGGAAGAGGCACAGAACGCCTCGGGTGCGCTGGAGCTTCTCGATGGCATTCGTGTGGTCGAGTCGCCCAACACCTGGACCCTGGTGCTCCCCGACCCGGCAGAGCCCTCAATCCATGTGCACAGCGAGGGCGTCTCGGTCGCGGATGCCAATGCCAGAACCCAGCGCTACGCCGATAGAATCGCCGAGCTGGTGAACTAAGCATAGACCGCCCCCCGCACGGCGGGGGGCGGTCTATGCGGGGCAATTAGCCACTACACAAAAACTCGACCACGTCACCGTCTTGCATGACGTAGTCTTTGCCTTCGGTGCGGAGCCAGCCTCGGTCGCGTGAGGCGGCAATGCTCCCTGCCTCGACGAGCTTTGTCCAGTCAATCACCAAGGCGCGGATAAAGGTGCGCTCTAAGTCCGTGTGGATCACGCCCGCCGCTGTGGGGGCTTTGTCGCCCTGGCGGATGGTCCAGGCACGGACTTCTTTCTCGCCCGCCGTTAGGAATGTCTGCAAGCCGAGTAATCGGAAAGCGACCCGCACGAGGCTATTCATTCCGGGCTCACTCAGCCCGAGGTCATTGAGAAAGACCAGCGCCTCCTCGGGATCGAGCTCGGAGAGCTCGGCTTCGATCTGCGCGGAGATCGCCACCACGTCCATGCCTTCGTCTTGAGCCATCTTTTTGAGGGCGGCATAGTGCGGGTTGCTGCCACCATCGGGCAAGTCCGAGTCGGGGACATTGGCGACATAGACCATGGGCTTGGCGGTGAGCAGGCCGGACTCTTTGTAGAACTTAGCCAGCAGCTCGGGGTCGTTCCAGACGAATGTCCGGGCGGGACTGCCTTCACTCAGGTGGGCCACGAGGCTCTCGACCAGCGGCACCAGCAGGGCATCATCTTTGCTGGACTTTGCGTTTTTCTTCAGGCGATCCAGCCGCTTCTCTAGAATCTGCAAGTCCGCCAGCGCCAGCTCTAAATTGATCGTCACCGCATCACCGACAGGGTCTACATGCCCCTCGACATGGATGATCTCCTCGCTCTCGAAGCAGCGCACCACATGGGCCACGGCGGCAACCTCGCGGATATTGGCGAGGAACTGATTGCCTAGCCCTTCCCCTTTGTGTGCGCCTTTGACAAGCCCCGCAATGTCCACGAACTCGACGATGGTAGGAACCACGGGGGGCACGCGGTCGCCCTTGGTGTAGACCTTCGCCAGGGCATCGAGGCGCTCATCGGGGAGCGTGACGATACCGACGTTTTTATCAATCGTCGCAAAGGGGTAGTTGGCCGCGACCGCGCCCGCTTTGGTGATTGCGTTGAAGAGCGTGGACTTACCCACGTTGGGCAAGCCCACAATTCCGACTCCTAGTGCCATAACGCCACAGAGTACCGCACAAACGCGCCTATAGCACGTCCTGGAGGATAATCACGACCATGCGAGTCGTGCCCGTGGCGGTGCGAACCGTGGCTTGAACCTTAGTTCCGGGGGCTCTGCGGAAGATCTCACGGCTACCACTAAGGCCCAGGTCTTTTGCCGGTTGGCCATCGAGCACGGTCAGGACATCGCCTTTTTTCAGCCCCGCTTTCTCCGCCGGGCCACCCGGAGTGATGGTCAGCACCTCGTAGCCATCGCCCTCAAACGTCCCTGAGAACCCAACACGAGAGAAAACAAACGGCTGGTTGAAGTCCGCGTTTTTTGTGAGAAAGAAGCGCTTTCCTGGGTAGTCCAGGGTGACCGTGAAGCGAGAGAGTACCTCGCCGCCGAGCAAGGCGATGGTTCCCGTGTCGGCGAGGGCACCGCTCTTATCTCGAGAAAGGCCGGTGACGACCTTGGGGACTTTGATTCCTCCCATTTCCAGTACGCCGATCCGTGTTACCTCTCCAATGGTGACGCCACCAAGCCCTTTTCCAAGGACGGTCTCCACACGCTTTGGGTATTTTTTATCGAGCGCATTTTTCGAAACCGTCGGTGAGGTGAACGTCAGTGTTCCGGAGTATCCCGTGTCTACCCGGAGTGCACCAGCAATGCCATCTATCTTGCCCGGAATCTCCGGGATGTTCATCCGCAGGTTCATCGGGAGCAGCTGGGCTTTCGGGTCGGGGGAGAAGCCCTTGGGCTCGATAAAGCACACTTTTTTCGTGGCGTAGTCAATCTGCACGACATAGTTTCGCAAGAACGGGTAGCCGACGATGCCATCGAACTCCCCTTTAGACCCGCTGGGCAGGTCGAGAATCACGCCAAGCTGCTGGGTCTGAATGGCTCCCCCGATCTCGATCTTGGCATTGGTAATTTTTGCCGGTACCAGTTTCTCTCCGCCACCCCCGACGAGCGTCTGTCCCATGCTCTTGAGCTGGAGCTTCTCGGCGGACTTGGGGGTGTAGAGCCCCGCTCCGGCTCCCGTGTCTAAGATCAGGCGTGCGGGCTGGTCATTGACCTTGCCCTCGACCACAATCAAGTAGCCTTCGTAGGTAAAGGGCACCTCATAGCTCTGCTGCAAAAAAATCATAAACTCTAATCCTCTCGCATTAAAGACGGCTGAGAAGGGGAAAAGTGACGAAAAGTTGAATCTACTGTCGTGGAATTATTTCGTTACCTGCACCCCGAGCAAGGCCCGCGCCTCGGTGCCGAGACTTCTGAGGGTTTTTTCGATCTGACGGCATATGATCCTGAAGTATTTGCCTCGATTTCGTCGTGGCTGGCGCACGAGCGCCCGGCGGAGATTGCGCTGCTGGCGGAGAAGGCAGTGAGTCGCTACGCCGAGATAGATCCCGACTGGCAGATCTTGCCGCCGGTAGATGGCAAGATGGAGGTCTGGGCGGCGGGCGTGACCTACGAGGACTCCAAGCGTGCGCGAATGGCGGAGTCCGAGGGCGGGGGCGATTTCTATGATCGCGTTTATGACGCAGACCGGCCCGAGCTTTTTTTCAAGGCCAACCCCTGGCGGGTAGTCGCGCCCGGTGATCCCGTCAGCATCCGCACCGACTCGCGCTGGGATGTCCCCGAGCCTGAGCTGACATTGGTGCTCTGCGCCTCTGGCCGCATTGTGGGCGTGACGGTGGGCAACGACATGTCGTCGCGCTCTATCGAGGGCGAGAACCCGCTCTATCTGCCACAGGCGAAGAGCTACGCGGGAGCCTGCGCGGTTGGCCCGACGATCCGAATCGTGGACGTGGACGTAGAGCTCAAGAACCTGCCGATCACGCTGGAGATCTCGCGTGAGGGAGAAACGGCGTTTTCGGGCGAGACGAGCACCGCGCGGATGAAGCGCACCCCACACGAGCTCGCGGAGTGGCTGTTTAAGACCCTGCCATTTCCCGATGGGGCACTGCTGATGACCGGCACTGGCCTCATCCCCCCCGACAGCTTCACGCTCCAGAGCGGCGATGTGGTCACGATCTCCATTGGGGGAGTCGGAACATTAATCAATCCGGTGGCGTAGAATAGAGGCAATGGACTCTCCCCAACCGTCGGATCGCCCAGCGCTGATCCGGCGGCTTATCGCCTTTATCTCGCCCTTTCGCAAGCAGCTTGCTCTTGGTTTGCTCAGCAGCGCTCTCTCGGCGGGGGCACTCCCACTTGCGATGAAGTCCATGACGGATTTTATTGATTCCGTGCGCCGTCAGCAGGTGCAGGGAAGTGCCGCCTACCCACCAGGAGCCGAGCAGCAGGTCGTTCACGTTGGGCTGACGATTGTTGCCGCCTACACGGGGCTGCTGGTCTTTCGGTTTGCTCAGGGGCTCTTTCTCTCCGAAGTGGCGCAGCGCGTGGGGATGCTGATCCGGGCCTCGATCTTCTCCCATCTTCAGCGGATGCCGCTCGCGTTTTTTCATAGCCAGCGTACGGGCTCCCTTCTGGCGACACTCACCAACGATGTGAACCGGCTGCAAAATGCGGCGATGTTGCTGCGCGATGGTGTGGTGCTTCCTATTCAGGCTGTCATTTATTTTGTGATGATGCTGCGCGCCTCGCTGGAGATGGCGGTGGTCACTCTGGTCACGGTTCCGATCATGGTGGGAGCGGTTCAGCTCATTACGCGCAAGCTACGGGCCTTCAGCACGGAATCCCAAGCCCGCTTGGCGGATGCGACGAGTATTCTGAGCGAGACGCTCTCCGCTCCCCGTGTGGTGCAAGCATTCTCTGCCGAGAGTCGCGAGGTGGAGCGCTTCAACCAAGCCAATGAGAGCGCGTTTCAGGCGGCGATGCGCGGGATTCGCCGCACGTCGCTGCTGACTCCGACTGTGGACTGGATCGGTGCGCTCGCGATGGCATTGATTCTGTATGCTGGGGTTCACTTTCAGGTGCCGCTGGGCAGTTTTCTGCTTTTTGTGATGATGGCAAATCTTCTGTCGGGCTCGATTAGCGGTTTTGGAAATGTCCGGGGGCAGTTCGAGGAGCTTCTGGGGGCGGCGGATCGAATCTTTACGCAAGTGCTTGATGTGGTTCCCAGTATTCGGGATGCAGAGGACGCGACCCCACTTCCGGCGCTTGCCGGCCGCGTCGAGTTTGAGGACGTGAGCTTTGGCTACGATGCTGAGCAGCTGGTGTTAGAGAGTATCTCGCTGACGATTGAGCCGGGCGAAGTGGTGGCGTTTGTGGGGCCGACGGGCGCGGGTAAGTCCACGCTCGCCGATCTGATACCGCGCTTTAATGACCCGACGCGTGGGCGAGTCTTGGTGGATGGGGTGGACATCAAGACCGCCACCATTGCCTCACTCCGCCAGCAGATTGGGCTCGTGCCCCAAGATAGCGTCCTGTTTTCGGGGACAATCAAGAGCAATATCGCCTACGGCAAGCCGGAAGCTACGGAGGATGAGATTGTTGCTGCCGCCTGCGCCGCCAACGCCCACGAGTTTATTCTGGCGCAAGCCCAGGGCTACGAGACGCTCGTCGGGGAGCGTGGCACGACACTCTCGGGGGGACAAAAACAGCGTCTTGCCATTGCACGGGCGCTTCTCACCAACCCGCATATCCTGATCTTCGATGAGGCCACCAGCGCTCTGGACACGCAGACAGAGTCCGTGGTCCAAGAGGCGCTAGGGACGTGGTTCAAGGGCCGCACGACCATTATCATCGCCCACCGCCTCTCCACGATTGTCAACGCCGATAAGATCGTGGTTCTGAAAGATGGAAAGATCGCCGAGGTTGGAACGCACACCGAGCTTCTCGCTTCCAGTGGGCTCTACAGCCTGCTCTACAACGCACAGCAGCGAGGCATCGACGCGTGAGCACACCCCGTCCTTTAACCTTCAAAGTGCGGGCGCTGGCGGCGACGATTAGCGGTCTCGTGCGCTTGCT
>NZ_CBAYMC010000148.1:0-11114 GCF_964826245.1 Armatimonas sp.
GCCCGAAAGACGCTACCTAAGCCACTGCCAGCGCTCGCAAGCGACTTGGAAGAAGAGTAAGCTCCAGCGGCTGACCATCGCGGACAACTCCGAGGGGAACATCGGGCTTATTGGCTCCGTGAAAATCGGAGCCGCCGGTGACAAGCAAGCCCAGCTTCTCCGCAAGCCGCAGGAAAAACGCCTCGTTGGCGGGGGTGTAGCTGGAGTAGTAGGCCTCAATCCCATCGAGGCCGAGCGCCGTCAGTGCCCGAACACGGCTCTCATGGGTCTCGTGCTGGGAGCGACGGAGTAGGCCAGGGTGGGCGAGGAAGCATAGTCCCCCGGCTTCGTGAACCAGAGCAATGGCCTCAGCGGGGCTGAGGGTCTCTTTCTCGACATTCGCCGCCGCCTCATCCCCAAGATAGCGAGCAAAGGCTTCTTTGGTATCCGCCACAGCCCCAAGGGCGACAAGCGTGGCCGCAAAGTGGGGCCGTCCGATATTGGCTCCCTGGGGCGCATGTGCTAAGACATCTTCCATGGTAATCGTGATACCGAGCGCATTGAGCCGCCCGATGATCTTGAGATTGCGCTCGCGGCGGTTTTGCGAAAGCTGGCGTAGTGTCTCGATCAGGCGCGGGTAGTTCGGATCAATGCCCAAGCCTAGTAAGTGGCACTTTCCGGGAGGGCCTTCGGCGGAGAGCTCGACACCGGGCAGGAAGCCCATTCCTAGCCGCCGTGCTGCGGCAAGTGCCTCGGAAATACCGGCGGTGGTGTCGTGATCCGTGAGGGCGAGGAGGGAGATTCCCAGAGAGTGTGCCGCCTCGACGAGCTCAGTGGGAGTAAATGTCCCGTCGGAGGCGGTACTGTGTGTATGAAGATCGGCGGTCAATTACGCCTGAAAGAGATCTTTAAGACGGCCTTTGCGGGCCTCTAACCGAAGTTTACGAAGCGCTTGTGCCTCGATCTGGCGCACGCGCTCGCGGCTGATACAAAGCTCCTCCCCGATCTGGGAAAGGACGCAGCCTTCGTCACCATCAAATCCGAAACGTCGCCGCATGACGATGCGCTCCCGCTCGTCGAGATCGTTGAGAATCTCTTCCAGCGTGTCACGAATCTCACTGCTGAGGAGATAGTCCTGAGGATCAAGTGCGTTCTTGTCGGTCAGAAGCGCCCCCAGCGGCGTGTTCTCTTCATCGCCGACGGGCAGATCTAGGGAGATCGGATCCTGTGTGGTGTTCATCAGTGAGAGCACTTTACGCACCGGCATCCCGGCACGCTCGGCCAGATACTCCGTGCTTGGCTCCTGACCAAGCTCACGGCGTAGCTCAATACGAACCCTCTCCAGCTTACGGAGCGACTCGGAGATATGGGCAGGAATCCGGATGGACTTAGACTTATTGTCAACCGCGCGACCAATGGCCTGCCGAATCCACTGGGTGGCATAGGTAGAGAAGCGAAAACCTCGGGTGGGGTCGTAGCGCTCAGCAGCCGTCATGAGGCCGATTGCACCTTCCTGAACCAGATCCTCAAAAGGAATCCCCGACGAGCGATATGCTTTCGCGATAGAGACCACGAGGCGCATGTTGGCCTCGACGAGAGTAGCACGAGCGCGGGCACCTTCCAGCCCACCTTTACTGATCTTATTGGCAAGCCGAATCTCTTCCTCATGGGTAAGAAGACCGGCACGGGTCAATCGGGTAACATACGAATGTCCATCGTCATGAAAGCCGAGTGTCTCGGGTGTTTTTAGACGCCCAATAACATTACGCGTCCGACTCTGTGTCTGTGTCTGTGGCATAATCGCCATCGCCTGACTGTCCTCCCTCACTACTTCGATCTGTTGTAAGGAAACCCCTTAGCTGTCACAAGCCTGTGCAGTATTTCACCTGGGGGCTTGCGGATTCCTTCTTTTTTTTGTAAGACATGAAAAATATGTTCGATAGTCTTGATACACTCCGTGATAGCTTCTTAGACCAGCTTCGCACGGTTCGGCGTGCCTCACCGCATACCTTGCGGGCCTATGCCGAAGACCTACGCCAGTTCTGTGCCTGGAGAGAAGAAAAGGAAAAAGAACTTTCCCCCGAGAGTGTTCGTGCCTACGTGGCGAGCCTGACTCTGGAGCGAAAACTGGCAAAAACAACCGTGGCACGAAAAGCCGCGGCGCTCCGGGCTTTCTTCAAGTATCTTCAGCGCCAGAGAGTTATCGCCCACTCACCGGCCCAGGAGCTCCAGACCCCCAAGCGGCCTCGGACGCTTCCTCGTGCTCTCTCAGAGGAGACCGTCACGGCGCTTCTAGCCTTTCCCGAGAGTGCACGCGACCGGGCGATCTTAGAGACTCTCTATGCCGGGGGACTCCGTGCCAGCGAGCTCGTCGCCCTAGACCTAGACGATCTGACTTTCGACTCCGAAAACGGGGAAGGAGAGCTGCGGCTACGAAACGGTAAGGGCAACAAAGAGCGCATTGCCCTGCTGGGACGGCCCGCGATGATCGCTCTCCAAGCCTATCTCAACACGGAGCGTCCGACACTGGCGAGCCAGGCAAAGAGCACAAGGCCGACAAGTGCGGTCTTTCTGAATCGCTTTGGATCGCGCCTCTCCGATCGGGCGGTGCGGCGGCTCTTTGATAGTGCATGTGGGACGATCTCCGCGACGCACAAGCTCACGCCTCACACGCTGCGCCATAGCTTTGCCACGCACTTGTTAGACCACGGAGCCGACCTGCGGGTGGTGCAGGAGCTTCTGGGCCACAGTGATCTCTCGACCACGCAGGTCTATACCCAGGTGAGTACCAAGCGCCTAAAGGAGGTCTATGAGAAAGCCCATCCCCTTGCCCAGCCCCAAAAGCCCTAAGAGTGAGTGGCGTCAGTGGGCGCTAGAGGAGCGCCAATCTCAGGACATCCCGTCCCTGTCTACTGAGCTTTGCCAAACACTGACCCCTTTACTCACCGACGCTTCACATGTCTTGCTCTACGCGGCGACAGAGTGGGAGCTGGATATTCTGGCGCTGGCGCAGCTACCTGGGAAGCAGTTCTATCTGCCACGCTGCGCCCCGCAGCGTCGGCTGGCGATCCATGCTTATCCCTGTCCGCTGGTGACGAGCAGCTTTGGGATTCGCGAGCCCGAGGCAATTGCGCCCGAGGTCTCACTGGCGCTTCTTGACCTCGTGCTCGTTCCCGCACTGGTTCTCGATGAGCGCGGCTTTCGGCTGGGTTACGGGGGGGGCTACTACGATAGGTTCCTGCCACTCCTGCGCAAAAACTGTCGTACGATTGGTATCGCTCCCTTTATCGTCCCCGAGCTCCCCACCGACTCCTGGGACATTCCCGTTGGAGAAACCTACTCTTCTTCATCGTCGCGGGGGGGATGGAGCTTGCGGTAGCTCTCCCAGAGCGTCTTTTCGACAATCAGGTCGTAGAAGACGCCCAGGCGCAGGCCGTGCATCCCCTTGAGCTGGTGGCTGGGAAGGCGCTCCAGAACAGGCTCTTCGTAGCGTGGGGAGACCAGGAGGACGGGGGCTGTGACATCGTCGGGGAGCTGGCCGGTGTAGTAGCCGATATTGTCCAGCTTGCGCAGGTACCAGGGAATAGGCCAGTAGTAGCCATCGCGTGAGACCAGCTTGACGACCACCTTGTCGCCATCGGGATGGGTCTGCGCCAGCCCCTCCATGCGCGTCTTCAGCTCCGAGATGCCTGGCAGAGTCGGGGAGTAGACATAGGGGTTCTTGGTGTCGCTAAAGTACACAAAGCTCGTCTGGTACGAAAGCCAGCCCAGGTGCGCTGTGCCCAACAGAAGCCCCAGCCCGACGAAGGCTTTAGCGACTCTATGGTGTGCCCGCTCGATCAGGCCCGCCGCACCCATCCCGGCTAAGACAATCAGGGGAGCCAGAAAATTCAGGCCGCACCAGGGGGTCTTATAGGGAATCACCGTGTAGATCAGCGTGAGAAGAAGCGCCAGAACAACAACGAACTTTCCAGTCTCCGTGCGCCTGCCAGCATAGTCATTGGTTTTTACCTCCCCCCGCTCGTGCCTCGCGACCCCCTCCGGCTGATCGGTCGTTCCTCCCTGCGAAGGGGATGGAGATTTGCACCATAAACCCTTCGCGGAGCCGGAGGGTGGTGAGCCTAAGCGAGCCGGGAGGCAAAACTCCGTGCGCCTGCCCAAGAATGCGCCACAGAGTGCCAGCACGAGAATAAATCCCTCGCTCCAGAGGGGGCGAGCCGGTTGCGGGTGCCAGAAGAAGCGCTCTAGGTAGTCGTACCAGGGATGCGCATGAAGCGCCTCGCCGCCCCCGCCTGCGCGGTTGAGCCAGGGCAGGTAGGTCTTGAGGTAGCCTAGTGGCCCGGTGGGGGTGCTGAAAAAGCCCGAGAGCACCAGATACGAGCTGGCAAGCGCGACCCCTGAGCCGACCAGAAGCGCACGCCATGGGAGCTTTTTCGCACTTCCCCGAGCGATCAGCCAGGCGACTCCCGCCGCGAAAAATGTCAGGATCGCGGTCTCTTTGGTGGCGATCATGAGCCCCGCGAAGAGGCCCGCTACGCTAGCCTGCTGGCGGGCGGCAAACGCCAGAAAGAGCACGGTGAAGACCACCAGAAAGACTTCCTGGATAAAGTAGCGGCTGTAGAAGACAAAAGCGGGGGAGAGAGCAAAAAACAGTCCCCCCCAGAGGAGTGCCGACGAGCTTAAGTGCTTACGGAAAAGAAGGAGCAAGGGAGCGAGAGCCGCGCCCAGAATCGCCACCCCGCCCCGGAGGTCTGCCTCGGTGAGGGAGCCAAAGGTCTTGTGCCCACTGGCAGCAACAACAGGGAGTGCGGCGTAGTAGATCGTCGGACCATGAAACTCGTTGGGGTCGTAGCGGTAGCTCTTCTGCTCCCACAGCTCCCGGAACTTGGCTGCGTGAACCGCCTCATCCGCATGGAAAGGTCGGTTCCCAAGCTTTGGGAACCGACCCACCAGAGCGAGTGCGAACAGAGCAAGCGCGACGACCCAAACAGAGCGCGTTGTCATCTACTTGGCAGGTAGGCCATAGACCTCAACTTCGGTGTAGCGATTGAGTGGATCGGTGAAGGTGCTGCCACGGCTGTAGAAGCGGACATAGCGTGCCTTGGTCTTGTTGGCGGGAATGAGCTTGCCTTCGTTGGTCTCCACATACTCGAGGTTCTTGCCGGTCACAAGCCCTGTCAGGTTCTTTCCTTCGACTTTATCTGCCTTGGCGGTGTCGTCGTAGTCGTTGTTGAAGAGTGTCGTGACGCCCGTCTTGAACTCAGGGTCATTGGAGACTTGGACGATCACATCACGGAAGACAACCGGCTGCTCGTGGAAGTGCCAGATCAAGATATAGGACAGCTCGGAGGCGGCTCCTAGATCCACTTGAACCCACTGGAGGCGTGGTTTGAGCTCCACGGTCGTGCCCGATGCGGCATCTTTATTCCCATCCGTGAGCTGTGCAAGAGTCCCCGAGTACGGGGCGCTACTGGCGGTCACAGGCTTCTTCAGTGCCAGGTTAACCGTGCCTGCAGGAACCGTCGGAACCGGGCGGGGCTTCCCCAGAGGCTTCTCTAGGTGCGGGTTTTCGGCCAGATCGCCGGGGGTGCCGATAAAGTTGGCCTTGGGAAGCTTGAGGGGCAAGGGAACGGCATCCTGAGCCAGTGCGGCTCCCGCAAAGGTAAGTGCGATGATGCCCAAAACAGTGGCACGTGAGCGTCGGGAAGCGCGGTGCGATGTATCCATGGAATGTAATATCTCTTTCTCTAGTTGAATATCTTAAGGGAGAGCAGTGGCCCACTCTGGGTATTTGGATAGCAAGAGTGGGCCGAAAGTTTCTAGGCTTTTGGCAGAGTCCAGCCTTTTCGGTACTCGCGCTGGTAGCTCAGGTTCTTCATCGCCTTGGGATCGTTGGTGACGATCTCTTTGGCGGCATCCCAGTGCAGTACGTTTTGTGCCTGATACGCAAGATTGGCCAGGTGGCAGACCGTGGTGGTCTTGTGCATCGAGGCGATATTAGCGCGCGTCGTGCCGCGAGACTTGGTGCTAGCGATTAGCTCCGCCACGTGCGCCGGAAGCCCAGACATCTTCTGGCCCATGTCAATCGGGGCGGGCTTTTCGACAGGGTTGCCTGCCGCATCGAAGATTGACCAGCCGGAGCGGTCTACGAGGACGCTACCCTGGCTCCCGATAAAAAGTGCGCCATGATCGCGGCCCGTCACACCACTGCCCGCGAGGCCATTGGGGCCGGTCTTGGTGTTGCCAACGTGCACTTCCCACTGGAGCATCCAGCCAGGGAACTCGATCAGCGCGATCTGGGTGTCGGGTGTGGTTCTATCGTCGTCGGCTCCGGTGAAGAACTTGCCGCCTAGGCTCATGACTTTCGTGGGCATCACGAAATCATCGGTGGCGTTCATCCCTTGGAGCACGGTATCAATCATGTGCACACCCCAGTCGCCAGTCATGCCGCCCGCGAAGTTGAAGTACCAGCGGAACTTGTAGTGGCAGCGGTTGTCCTGGTAGGGCACCATCGCCGCTGGGCCAACCCAGAGGTCGTAGTCCAGCTCCGAGGGCACGGGTTTGGTGGTCTGTTTTCCCATCACCGCGGCGTTCGGATCTTGCACCTTCCAGGCGCGGCAGAGGTTGATCTTGCCCAGCTTGCCGGAGCGAACATAGGCGGTGGCATCCAAAAACTGCTGGAGCGAGCGCTGCCAGGTTCCCACTTGCACGACGCGCTTGAGCTTGTTGGCGTGGTTGACCATCTGGCGACCCTCTAAAATGTCGTGGGAGATGGGCTTCTCGGTGAAGATATCTTTCCCCGCCTGAAACGCGGAGATCGCGATGAGGGCGTGCCAGTGGTCGGGAGTCGCGTTGATGACCAGGTCAATGTCCTTGCGCTCCAGAAGCTTACGGAAGTCCTTGATCTGCTCGGGGGCCTTGTCTGTCTTGTCTTCCACCGTGATGGCTGCCTTGCCCATGTGTTTGGAATCGGGGTCGCAGACAGCGACGACATTAACATCGGGGCGGGCAATAAATGTATTGAGGTTGCTCATGCCCTGGCCGCCGCAGCCGATTAAGGCGATATTGACCTTCTCTTGCGCCGAGACCCGCTTAGGCAGGAAGGCTTCTTCGCCGAAGTTCACCCCGTAATCATGGGCGGCGCGGCCATTTTGTGCACCGTAGACCGGAGTCAGTCCGGCGGCTCCCATCATGCCCAGCCCCAGTGCTGCTTGGCCCGCTCCGGAGAGCAGCCCGCGTCTTGTTATCTTCTCGTTATCCATATCGTTCTCCTCAGACGGTTTTAACGCCTACCAGGTTCACCAGCGGAACGAAAATCCCCTTCTTATGGTAACATTGTGAAAGGATTCACAATATGAGACGTATGCCTTCGATCAAAGCTTTACTCTTTACCCTCGCCGGAGTCTGGGCCGCGGCGGGGCTGGGGATCTACAGCCTCACGCGCTTAGACCGTCAGCAGGACATCACGATGCTCCTGCCGCGCTCCCAGGCTCCGAGTTTTTCTCTGCCGGACCAGAGTGGCAAGCTCCACGATCTCCGCGACTACGAGAAGCGCTCGGTGGCCTTGGTGTTCCTACCAGGCGAGAGCGACGAAGTCCGGGGGGAGCTACGCTCGCTGAAGAACGAGATGAAGCGCTTCGACAAGATCGGGGTGAAGGTCTTTGCCGTGGCCACGATGGAGAAGGCGACCGCAAGGCAGCTTCATGAGAGCGAGCAGCTCAACTTCCCTATTCTCACCGATGGCGGTGGCAAGATCGGTCAGCAGTTTGGTGTCGCGCCGGGCCGTCCGTATGTCTCCTATGTGCTTGGCCCCGAGCGCAAAGTACTCTTGCCCATTGCCACGGTTCAGCCTAAAGAGCATGGGACGCAGCTTGTCGAGCTGGCCTCTTGCTTCTTTGACACCTTCGCCTCAGGAACCAACCCGCTGGTAGATAAGCCCGTCACCGATTTGACCCTTCCGAAAGTCGATGGCAAGGGGACAGAGACACTCTACGGCGACAAAAAACAAAAGGCGACTGTCGTGCTTTTTCTCTCGGCACGCTGCCCCTGCTCAGGGGGCTACGACAAGCGCAATAAAGAGCTCGCCGATGCCTATGCCTCCAAGGGCGTACGCTTTGTTGCCATCAACTCCAGCGCCGACGAGACCGACGCGGAGATCGCCGCGCACGCCAAAGCCCATGGGTTTACGTTTCCCGTCCTGCGCGATGCCGACCATAAAATCGCCGACAGGCTCGATGCCCAAGTGACTCCTGAAGCCTTTGTGATGGATGCTCAGGGGATTCTTCGCTACCATGGGCGCATTGACGACAGCCGCGATGAGAAGACCATTCTTTCCCACGACCTGCGCAACGCTCTAGACTTCCTGGTCGCGGGCCAGAACCCCAAGGTCAAGTCCACCACTCCGTTCGGCTGCTCCATCGCACGGCAGAAGAGTTAAAAAACAGCGCCCCGCTTTCGCAAGGCGCTGCATCGTTAAAACTCTCCCCTCCTCCCGTAGGTCTCGGGAGGAGGGGCTGGGGGAGGAGGGCTCTACGGTAGCTCTCTTATATAAATATTCTTGAAGTAGATCGGGTTTCCGTGGTGCTGGAGCTCGATCTGGCCCGTCGGGAAGATGGGAATCTTGCGATCCCAGTAGTTCTCCAGCACGACGTTCTGCGCGACGAGCTTGTCATTGAGATAGATCGTCACGCGCTCTCCGACCATGAGAATGCGAAACGTGTTCCACTCGCCGACGGGGTTGTCTGCCACTTGGGTCGGCTTGCTGGGGTTCTTCTGGTTGTTGTAGAGCCCGCCCGAGCCGACCTCTGCACCCACTTGCGTGAGGGCCGTATCCCAGATCTGCACTTGGGGCGAGCCGCGCAGATAGATCCCGGAGTCGCCGCCTTTGCCGATCTTCCAGCTCACGAGCAGCTCGAAGTTCTTGAAGTCCTTGGCGGTGCAGAGGCTATCGTTCTTGCCGTCGTAGGCCACCTCGCCGTTGATCGCTTTCCAGTGCTCCAGCGCCTTCACCGTGGCGGCTTTCTCGGCGGTGATGAGCGCGTCGGGCGTCATCTTGGCACGAGAGATCGGGTTGCCAACAAGCCCCTTCCAGCCGCTCAGATCCTTGCCATTAAAGAGCGCCGTGAAGCCCTTGGGCGCTGTATTGTCTTTGGTAGGCTTGCTGGTGTCCTTGATCTCGATATTGCGAAACTCAACGAGCGAGCCATGGCCCAGAAAGCCGATATGGCCCTTCTCACGGAGCATGCCAGGGTGCGCTGCCAGCACCGCAGGATCGGTGACGGTATTGAGATCACAGTCCACGGTCTTCTTGCCGTTCACAATCACCTGGATGCGGCGGCCCGTGGCGATGATCTCTTCTTTATTCCACTCGCCCGTCGGCTTGAGGGCACCGCGCTTGGCGGCGGCGACTTTGTAGATGGAGCCGTGGTACTGGCCGGGCTCCAGCTTGGCGTACATCGGGGCGGGGTCATCCAGGACTTGAACTTCCATCCCGACATAGGCTGCATCCCCCTGAAGCGGCGCACGAATCCCGATCCCATTGTTGCCACCGGGGGAGAGCTTAAACTCAAACTTCAGGTGGAAGTCGGAGTACTCTTTCTCCGTGTAGAGATTCCCCCCGCCATCAGCAGGGCAAGTCAGAACACCGTTGCTCGGGACATAGCCAGGGCCATGTCCACCGATAAGCTGCCAGCCCGCGAGAGATTTCCCGTCGAAGGCTTTCTCAAACTTTTGCGCTAGCACCGGAGAGGTTGCCAGGACACACGCGGCTATCGCCGCTAAAAATCGTCGTTGCATGACCCTGATTATAACCTAAAGTTTCGTCGGAATAGGCTTGCGTGTCAGACGGAATGTTCCCGTGTAGCCTTTACTGGTGAAGAAGCCGACAAACTCGGTGTCCGAGGCGCGCCCAATCCAGTCGAAGACGCCTCCATCTTTCTCGCCCAAGTCAGCCGATCCTTGGAAAAGAACCACTCCGCTTGTGGCTCGTCCGAGCATCTTAATGGTGTACTTGTAGGGACGACCACACTCGCCCTCAAACGTGGCCTGGAATTTCCCATCCGGGAGTGCCACGACTTTGCAGTCCATGACCTTACAAGCATCGGGGTACATCATCTTTTTGAGCGCAGGCGGTACCTCGCCGCTCTTGGGAGGAGGGCTATACATTCCCCAGTCACCCGTCCAGTCCCCTACAACCTGAGGAGCCTTGACCGTTTTAGCAGAGGCAGGTCTGGTTTCCTGTGCTTGTACGGGAATCTTAGCGAGAAGTACAGTGGCTCCTAGAGTGCAGAGGAGGGAGAGCGAGGCTCTCTTGACACGGTGATTGATCATTTTTCTTTCTTTCTTAGGGGAGAGTCCTACATGACACCGGAGATTTCTCCGGTGTCAGAGAGATGCATGTCGAGGGCGGCGGGGCGCTTGGGCAGGCCGGGCATGGTGAGCAGGGTTCCCGCGTAGGCGACAACAAAACCCGCGCCCGCTGAGAGCTTGGCGTCTCGAATGGTGAGCGTGTGCCCGGTTGGCGCGGCCAGCTTCGTGGGATCATCCGAGAACGAGTACTGCGTCTTGGCGATACAGACCGGCAGGTTGCCGTAGCCGCGCTTGGTCAGATACGCCAGGCGGTTTCGGGCCGCCGGAAGAAACTCCACCCCGTCGGCGCGGTAGATCTCTTTTGCCACCATCTCAATCTTCTTGCGCAGCGGCAGCTCGTCCGGGTAGAGCGGCGCAAAATTCGCTTTCTCCGTGGCTAGTGTCTCGGTCACCAGCCTCGCCAGCGCCTCGCCGCCCTCGCCGCCGGATCCAAAGACATCCGAGAGTGCGACTTTTAGCCCCTGCGCCTCGCAGAGCTTGGCAAGCGCTTCTTCTTCTCCCACAGTGTCCGTCGGAAAGCGGTTGATAGCAATCACGACCGGCAGGCCGAACTTCTTGAGGTTCTCCGCGTGGCGCGCCAGATTCGAGAAGCCCGCCTCCAGTGCCGCCAGGTTCTCGCCCTTGAGCTGATCGAGCGGAACGCCCCCGTGCATCTTGAGTGCTCGCAGTGTCGCCACTAAGACCACCATATCGGGCGCGAGCCCGGCTTGGCGCATCTTGATGTCTAAAAACTTCTCTGCCCCCAGATCGGCTCCAAAGCCCGCCTC
>NZ_CBAYMC010000149.1:0-11106 GCF_964826245.1 Armatimonas sp.
ACACTTGCTGACTGGCGAATCAATGGCACGTTGATGTCGCGTGAGGCAGATGGTGGCTGGTGGCTTCACTCTATAGACAATGAAGATTTATTGTTGGCCGTTGAGCGCTACTTACGCGAACACAGCATCGTTGAGGAGGCGGGGTAAAATACCCCCATGTCTAACCTAGATTCTCTCCTCGTCGAGCTTGAAGCTACTGCGGAGGCGTTTTGGAATATCAGCCGCGAGAACGCTGTGTTTCTATCGTCGCTACTGAAGGCGATGGGGGCAAAGCGCGTGCTGGAGGTGGGGACGTCTAACGGCTACTCGACGCTCTGGTTCGCCGAGGCCGTGAAAGCCAATGGCGGTGAAGTCGTGACACTGGAGTTTGATGCGGGCCGCGCAGCCATCGCGCGGGAGAATTTTTCTAAGGCGGGCTTTTCAGAGACCATCACGCTGATCGAGGGCGATGCGTGCCAGACGCTAAAAACGCTCACCGGCCCGTTTGACTTTGTCTTTCTGGATGCCGAGAAGCCCGAGTACGCCACGTATCTACGACTCGCCGTCCCCCTCACGCGCACCAATGGACTGATTATCGGCGACGACACGATCTCCATGGCCGACCAGATGCCCGAGTATCTCACGCTCGCCTTCGCCCACCCCGAGCTAGAGTCCGTCGCCGTGCCCATTGACGACGGCATCGTGCTCTCGCGTAAACGCTAAAACCGCACTCCCCGGAGCAGCTCCGTAACAACAGGCTCCATAGACTTTCGATGCTTGGCAGGATACGCACAAAAGAGAATAGCCATCCCCACTTCATAGAATGGGTACAGTTCAAGTCCATCGTCAATGACCTCCGTCACCGAGAGCCAGCGGGTGCAAATCTTTCCCTGTTTCAGTCTTAGCCGTGACTCATGAACCCACTTACGTGTCTGCGCACGATGCCCACTGGTTTCAAGCATGAGAGTCACTTCAAGCCCAAGATTTCGGTGCTTGAAGTTATAGGTGTAGCCATGCCGCATCAGCGACGCATGAGGCTCAGGTGCCTCAAATTTTACCTTTTTCCAGTGAGCAGGCAATGAAAATTGGATGGGATGATTGTAGGGAGGCTCAGAGTCGAGTAGCGGAAAGCGATAGGTATTTTGCATGGACATATCACACCGTGAGATTGAAAAGCATACGGGCATTGAGGACGAAGCCGGGAAGCTCGGGGGAGCAGTCGATGGTTTCAGGGGCATTGAGGATAAGTGGCTCGGTGTTGGGGTGGAAGAGGGCAACTGGTATCGGAGTCAGGGGGGCAGTGGGCTCTAGCTCTCGGCAGAGACGGCGCTTCGTAAAATCCCGACGCCTTCCACCTCGACTTCAACCAGATCGCCCACGACCAGCGGGCCGACTCCCGGCGGCGTTCCCGTGGCGATCACATCGCCTTTCTCCAGGGCGAACCAGCGCGAGAGATAGGCGATGAGCTTGGGGATGGAGTGGATCATCTGGTTGGTGCGTCCCTCTTGCCGCATCTCGCCATTGACCCGTAGCGATACGCCAATATTTGTGGGGTCAGGAAGGGCATCTACGGTTACCAAGTGCGGCCCGAGCGGCCCGAAGGTGTCGAGGTTCTTGGCCAGAAACCACGGGTGGCCCTTGCCTTGGAGTATCTTGGACCTCTCCCGAGCCGTGATATCGTTGAAGCAGGTGTAGCCCACGACGCAGGACATGGCATCGTCTTCGGAGATATTCTTGCCGCCACTCCCCAGCACCACGAGGAGCTCGCCCTCATAGTCCACGCGGCCTACCCAGTCCGGGAGAAAGACCTCTTGATCGGGCCCAATGACGCTCTGGGACGCTTTGAGGAAGACCACGGGCTCATCGGGGACGGCGTTGCCGAGCTCTTTGGCGTGCTCGGCGTAGTTGCGGCCAATGGCCAGAATCCGATTGGGTCTCGGAATCGGGGCGAGGCGCGGGGCAAAGGGCGGAAGTAGCAAGTCCTCCAGCTTCCCCGTCTCCAGAAGAATCGCCGTGGCCCGATCCAGGCGCTTTGAGAGCATTTCTGCCTCACAAGCGGCGTCCAGTGGGGTAGTAGGAGCCGGAGCCATATCCCCTGCCGCCGCGAGAGCTGCCGCCACGGGGAGAAGCTGCTCTTCCTCCCCAAAAGTCACGGCCAGTTGTCCATCCACAAGTAAAGCCAGTTTCATTTTTTGTTTATTCCTTGGGTTTTCTTACTAAAAATCGCTGCGTTGCATACGCAAGCTCCACATAGTGCGCCTCGGCGAGGATCTCTTCGGTGCCAAAGATAAAAGTCGGGACGTGTCGGATGCCCTTGGCATAGGCTCCGTCATCGAAGGCGAGAATATTCTCCGCGCCCTGCTCAGACGCAATCGCGACTGTCAGTGCCGCGACATCCAGCCCCAGCGGTGCGCCGAGCTGCCCGAGAACCTCCAGCGACTCGATATCTTCGCAGCGCTCCCAGTAGGCGCGGTAGATCGCCTCGTGCCAGGCGAGCTCGGTGGCATAGTCGGTGGTGGCCTTGACGAACTCGGCCCCAAGAAGCGCTCGGTGGGTTCGCACAAAGCCGGGGCGCGGCTCAGGCACCAAGATCTGCTCGCTCTCACAGAATAGATCAAAACGCGTTTTTTTACGATCCGGATGACGTGGGGCACTGGGGCCGGGCTTGGAGAGCATCTGTGGCTCTAGCTCGGGGGGATACAGCTCGGCTCCGCGCCAGTCAAAGACCACGCTAAACTCAGCGGCGAGACGCTGGGCATGGAAGAAACCAACCCAGCACCAGGGGCAGAGATAGTCGTGAAAAAGGACAATGTTGCTGCGGGTTGCGTAGGGGCGAAACTCGAAAATAGTCACGGCTCGAATTATACCGTTAGGGTGTTTCGCTGGCACAGAAGTAGCGTGAGATCGTCGCTTGGCTCGCCGCCTTCGTGGAGCGCAGTAAAGATCGCATCGGCAAGGGCTTCTGGGCCGTGGGGGGCGTGGGCACGGATGATCTCTAAGAGCCTTGCTTCGTCGAAGTAGCTCTGGCCACGCTGGGTTCGTGCCTCGGTGATACCATCGGAGTGGAGGATCAGCAGATCGCCGGGAGCGAGGGTCAGCTCTTGCTCAGGAGCCCGCCAGATCGCAAAAAGCCCTAGGGGCGGGGCCTGTCCGCAGGAGGCGGACTCCACGTGACCATCCCGCGCTCGCCAGATCAGCGCCGGAGGGTGGCCCGCGTTCCAGAGGCGTAGCGTCCCAGCGCTGGCCTCAATCTCGGCGTAGAGTAGCGTTGCAAATGTCGTGGCGGGCAAGCGCCCACAGAGGTCTTTGTTGAGGCGGACCAGAGCGTGATGGGCTCCCCGAAGCGGGTCTAAGTAAGGCAGCAGGGAGCCAATACTAGTGGCTACCAGTGCCGCAGCAATTCCCTTTCCCGCCACATCGCCCACGGCTAGCCCTAGCCGCTCTGTGGCACTGTCGGTGATAAAGGCATGGAAGTCCCCTCCCACCTCTAGCGACGGCTCTGAGCGCAGTACCAGAGAGAGCCCAGGTACCTGTGGCACCTCCCGAGGCAGTGATGAGAGCTGGATCTCTCGGGCTAGCTCTAGCTCATGCTGATGGTTTTGTTCGGTATGTTTTTGCTGTAGCTCACGCGCGAGGCCCTCTTGGTAGCGCGTGAAGTAAGTCTTCATCTGGGTCACTAAGTAGCCTGTGAAGCCACCGACGATCAAAAAATAGGGGGCGGTATCACGCACAATTTCCCAGTGATTGGTGTTGTCCATGACCCCTAGAGCAACCGTCATCAGCCCCGCTAGCAGTCCCACTCCCAGCCCGCCCTTGAGGTCGCCAAAGAGTGCCGCGACAAAGACGATTAGATAACACAGACCTAAATAGGGACTCGTCGCCGCTCCTGTGTAGTAGGCGGCATTGCCTAAAAACAACAAATCCAGCACCACGAGTAGGCGAATCGGAATGCGCAAGATCGAGAGGCGATAGAGCTGCGCCAAGACGACCATGTTGTAGGCGAGCAGCAGGCCCATCGCGACCCAAGCCGCAGGCGGACGCTCGCGGTACCAGAGCGCCAGAAAGAGCGAGATCGCCGACTCTGTGAGAGCGAGTGCCCAGCGTCCTCGGCGCAAAAGTAGGGGGAACTCCTCTGTCTCTAACAGATTCATGAAGTACCCCACGCACAGAGCGCTGCTAGATCCTGCGCTCTATCGCCTAGTGCTGCTGGGACGACATTAAGGCCTTCTGTGAGCCGTGGCCAGGCATGGTCATGAAGTGTGGTGCGTATTTTGGGCAAGAGCAAGTCGGCGGCGTGGACGGCGAGGGTTCCTAGGACAACGCGCTCTAGATCCAGCAGCATCGCGAGCGTCGCCAGCGCCTGTCCCAGAAGCTCGGCAGCTTGGTTGAGAGCGGCAAGACAGGCGGCATCGCCCACCCGCGCGGCTTCGACCACGGCGCGGCCACTGGCCTCGCCTTGCCAGCCATTTTCTTGGGCGATCTTGGTCACGGAAGGGCCACTGGCATAGGCCTCTAGGCAGCCGTGTAGGCCACACGAGCAAGGGCGACCGTTCGGCACGACCGCGATATGCCCAATTTCTCCGCCTGCCCCGCGCCGTCCTCGGTGTAGTCTGCCGTCCATGATAAGCCCCGAGCCGATCCCTGTGCCCACGGTGAGAAACGCCATGTTTTGTGTTCCCTTGCCTGCTCCAAAGCGCCACTCGGCGAGCGCGGTAGCATCGGCATCGTTTTCGATTTTCACGGGAAGCGCGAGTGCCTCAGAAAGCCGGGCCGCGAGCGGGAAGCCTGTGCTCCCCCAGCCTGGCAGATTGGGCGCGGCAAAGACGAGGCCATGGGCCGCATCGGCGGGAGCCCCTGCGGAGACTCCTACGCCAATCAGAGCTTCAGAGCCACGGACTTGCTGTGCAAGATCTACGAGAAAAGCGAAAAGCCCCTCGGCATCGGCATCCGCAGGCGTGGGAGCGGCGACCCGGCGACCCACGGCTCCGTCTTCGTGCAGCAGCAGTGCCGCCGATTTTGTTCCTCCTAAGTCAATTCCCAGAATCACGCCGCTCGTATTGTATCCGCTTGCCGGGTAAAATAGCCGCATGAAGAAGCTCGCTGTTCAGCTTTACACACTCCGCGACCACCTGACGACGACCGCCGATGTCGCGATGTCGCTCAAACGTGTCTCCGAGATCGGCTACCGCGCCGTGCAGGTCTCGGCGGTGAAGGCATTTGAGACGGAGTTCGACGCTCCCACGCTGCGCAAGATGCTCGATGACAACGAGCTCAGGTGCATCGCGACCCACCGCTCGTGGGAGAGGCTCTCGCAAAACACCGACGACGAGATCGCGCTGCACCACGCGCTCGGGTGTGACTATGTCGCGATTGGAGGAATCCCGCAGAGCTACGGAGCCGATCACGCCGATGGCTACCGACGCTTTATCGCCGACTCCGCTCCCGTCATTGCCAAGCTCAAAGCCGCGGGGATTCGCTTTGGGCACCACAACCACAGCCACGAGTTTGTGCGCGTCACCCCCGAGAAGCCGCAGACGCTCTGGGACATTCTGATCGAAGAGGGCGGCCCGGACTACTACTTGGAGGCCGATCTCTACTGGATCTGGCACGCGGGCGTGGACCCGGCGGCGATGATGCGCCGCTGCAAAGGCCGTGTCCCCGTGATCCACTTAAAAGACAAAGAAGTCGTGCCCAAAGATGGCCCCGTGATCGCGGCCATTGGCGAGGGCAATCTCCCCTGGGAAACCATCCTGCCCGCTTGCGAGGAGAGCGGTGTGGACTGGTACGCCATCGAGCAAGACACCTGCCGCCGCGACCCCTTCGACTGCCTGCGCTCGTCGTTCGAGTATCTGAGCACACGCCTCTGAACCCACCCGGCTACTCGCACCGCTCGCATCCACCCTCCCTCTACGAAGGAGGCGCAGTAGGGATGTTTTATGAAGAGGGAAGCTCGTACTGCGATTGTATATCTTATCAAGAGCAACGATAATCTCTGTTAGGCGCTTCGCATAGAACGAGCCAAAGCAGGCACATCGGTGATCAGCCCGTCCACGCCTAGCGCGGCAAGGCGGCGCATTTCGTCGGGGTTGTTCACGGTCCAGACATTGACTTGTTTTCCCACGCTCCTCCAGAGCGTCATGGTCTCTTCCGTGACCAGGGCGAAGTGCGGGTGAAGCACCGGCCAGTTATCCCAGTCGTCGGGGAGGGTTTGAGAAAAGAGCCGGGCGCAGAGCAGGCCAGCGCAGTTGTGAAGTGCCTCGGGCAGAAACGACGAGATCAAGACGCGCTCGGCGATGCCATGCCGGGCGATGCACTCTAGCACCAGCGGCTCCAGGCCGTTGCCGCTCTCTTTCAGCTCCACATTGATGCAGGCAAAGCGTTTCCCGACCGTGGCAAAGACGTCGTCAAGAGTTGGCTGGCTGGGATAGTCGGCGCGGGTGCCGGAGATCGGGTCATGGGCAACGAGAAGCTGCAGGTCTGTCGTGAGCCGAACATCAAGCTCGATGCCATCGGCTCCTTGCTCCGCCGCAAGCAAAAACGCGGCGAGGGTATTTTCGGGGGCATCTGCCGACGCGCCCCGGTGGGCAAAGATTTGCATACCTCTATTCTACGCCGCTTTACGTGCCATCGTGGGGTTTAGGAAGCGGCTCTCCAGCTCCTCAGGAGAAATGGGGGGACTGAAGAGATAGCCCTGAAAGTGACGGCAGCCAAGACGGTGGAGAATATCGCACTGGGCTGCTGTCTCGACTCCTTCCGCCACCACGGTCATACCAAGGTCGTGCGCGAGCTGAACGAGGTGTTTGACCAGCATCTGATCCCGCACGCTCCCAACAATCGAGCTCACAAACGAGCGGTCAATCTTTACCACATCAAACGGACAGTGTCTTAAATGCGAGAGTGACGAGTACCCTGCGCCGAAGTCGTCGAGCGAGAGCGCAACCCCCATCTGCTTCAGGGCGTTCATGATCACGAGTGCCCCTGGAATATCGTCCAAGAGCGCGGTCTCGGTCAGCTCCAGCTCGAGAAAACCGGCGGCTAGCTTGGTGCTGGCAAGGACATCGGCGACTTTCTGAGGGAGATCCCGGTTGCGGAGCTGCTGTGCGGAGAGGTTCACGGCAACGCGCAGGGGGTACCCGTTCTTTCCCCAGACAGCAGCCTGAATACAGGCTGCATTGAGGACAAATTCACCCAGAGGCTGGATCAGTCCGGTCTCTTCGGCGATAGGGATAAACTTAGCGGGGGAGACGAGCCCGCGCTTGGCATGCTGCCAGCGAATCAGGCTCTCTACCCCGATCATGCGTCCCGTGCTGACATCCACTTGGGGCTGGAAGTAGAGCAAGAAGTTATCGCTAGGTGTGGCGCGGGTTAGATCATGGCGTAAGTCCGCCTCCAGCTCAAAGCGCTCTTTGGTGGTACGGTTCATCTGCGGCGTGAAGAAACGGAAGTCGCCCCGGCCATCTTCTTTTGCCTTATACATCGCCACATCGGCATTTTTGAGCAGCGAGTCGGCGTCCTGGGCATCCGTGGGGAAGCGGCTAATTCCAATACTGACGGAGATAACCAGCTCTTGGCCTTCCATAAGAATCGGTTCTGTAAGCGCCTTCAGGAGCGCCTCGGCCATCTTAGCGGCTCCGTTGACAATATCGGAGTGGTGCTCCTCACTCATGATTAAGACGAACTCATCGCCTCCCACACGGGCAAGTAGGTCTCGCTGGCCAATCGTGGGCAAGAGCCGTCGCCGAACCACGTACTGTAGAAATCTATCGCCGAAGGCATGCCCCAGCGTGTCGTTGATCTGCTTGAAGCGATCCAGATCCATGTAGACCGCGATCACGGACGAGTGTTGTTTCTGTGCTCGCTCAATGGTCAGCTCTAGCTGCTCACACAGGCGGCGACGGTTAGAGAGGCCTGTAAGAGGGTCATGAAGCGCTTGCTGAAGGGTCTTCTGCTCGCTATTGCGGCGTGACTGTGCTCCGGTGATAGCTTCGGCGGCAATGATGAGATACTTCTGCTCCTCGTTTTCCCACTGGCGCGGCTCCCGTTTGCTCTCCAGCCCTAAATAGCCCCAAAGATCCCCCTCAATGATAATGGGAAGAGCAAAGACAGAAAAAATTCCTTGTGTTTCTAAAATGCGGCGCTCTTCGTCGGGGAAAGCGCTTACTTGCCCGATAATGTTGCCTTCATCTCCCAGGACCTGTACCCAGCGCGGGAAACTCTTCGAGAGAGCGACATCTTGGCGCACCGGGTTATTGATCTGCCCCGTGACTCCTGGAGCACACCACTCCGCCAGTAGTGTGGCGTAGAACTCGCTCTGATCGGAGTAGCACTGGCTAAGATAGATTCGGTCGGCCTGCGTGGCGTGGCCCAGTAGAGGCAGGACATCTTCGAGTGCCTTCCCACGCTGGTCTGCGAGCAGGAGGCGCTCGATCTCGATAAGGGCCGCTAGATAGCGCTCTCTCTTTTTGTAGCTTTCTTGCTCGTGGAGGCTCTTTATACGGCTTGCCTCCAGGGAGCGATAGCGCTGAAGGTTGAGTCGTTGCCAGGCTGCTAGGCCAATTCCTAGAGCCAGTGCGAGCCCTGCTGTTCCGGCAATGGTCTGGAGCACGGGGAGTCGCCACAGGAGAAAAAGAAGAAAAAGGCCAAGCGCGGTGGCCGGTCCCAAAACGAAGGGTGAGGCGGCCGTGAGCCTCTCCGCAGTGCTATTTTGCGGAGCTACCTGCTTCGTGCTGGTTCGCGTCTTCTTTTGAGTTACGAGCATAGAACCTGGTCAATATAGATCGGAAGCGCTCGATTTCTTTCACTGCCAGCTGGATACGTAGCGCCCAGAGAGGCGTTTCCTCAGTGGGCCACAGATCGCGTAGCTTGGTGAGATCTTTCTCGGTCGTGAGAAAAAGACCACCGGGTAGCTGTGCGACGAGATCAAGTGCTTCTTCTTTATTGTAGGTATGATGATCAGTAAACTCGCGGAAAAATTTTAGGGGAAGAGAGAGTAATTCCAGAGTTTTTTGAAAAGCTTTTCCATCGGCAATCCCAGCGAAGGCGGCGATACTCTGTCCTGAGAGCGCTTCCAGAGGTTCTTGGGTACCGTCAAGCGCGATCCAGCTGTGCGGTGCATGCGTCGCTGTAAAGAGAGCGGCACGGGGTGCAAGGCGCTGTACAACGTGCTTGCGCCGCTCTAGCTCATCGGGGGAGATCGCATCAGAGCGGGTTAACACAATAATGCTCGCCCGGCTCAGATGAAACGGTGGCTCCCGCAAGAGCCCACGGGGAAGCATCCAGCCATTATCAAACGGAGAGCGTGCATCTAAGAGAACAATATCGAGGTCGCGGTGGAGCTGCCAGAACTGAAGGGCATCGTCGAGCAGAATCACCTCGGGGGCGAACTCCGCACAGGCTAGCTTGCCCGAGACTCGCCGATCCCGCCCGACAATCACGGGAATATCTGGCAGGAGCTGGGCAAGCAGTGTTGGCTCATCGCCCGCAACATCTGCTCCTAGTAAGAGCTTCCCGTCGCCCCGACTGACGATCTTGGCACCGCCGTCTTTCTCGTGACTGCCGCCGTGCCCGCGCGAGAGCAGCGCCACCTTGAGCCCTTCCTCGCGCAGAATCTTGCCTACCAGCGCTGCCATGGGGGTCTTGCCTGTCCCCCCCGACGAAATATTCCCAATGGCGATCACCGGCACAGGCAGGCGAAAGCGCTTGCGAACCCCGAGGCGATACGGCAGTAAATACAGCTCCAGCCCCACAAAGTGCAAGCCCGCGAGTGGGGCCATCATAAGGCGCAACAAAGCGCCACGAACGCTCTTCTCCTCCAGGAGCGCCTTAGCGTCCAAGCAGAGCCTCCACTGCGTCCAGACACTTTACCGACACGCCCTGGTTGCGCTCGATCAGGCCACGGGCTTTTTGGGCATTCTGTGCTTTTTCCTCCGGCGAGAGCGTGAGCCAGCGACACACGGCCTCCGCAAGCCCCACCGCATCCGTGACTTGCTCCCCCGCGCCTTCACTGATGGCAAGCGCGGCAATATCGCGCTGGTTGTTCATATTGGGGCCAAAGAGCGCTGGGACGCCCTGTGCCAGCGGCTGAAAGACGCTCTGACCGCCCCAGGGAGCCAGAGAGCCGCCAATAAAAGCGACATCGGCGATGGCATAAGCGCGGCCCAGCTCACCAAACGTATCGAGAATAAGAGTCGCGCCATGCTCACCTTTGCTTCGCTGCACAGAGCCAGGCAAGTGCGCCTTTACGGCTTCCACGCGCTCTAAGTGCCGAGGCGCTACGATCAGCCTTAGCTCGGGGAAGCGCTCTCGCACGCGCTTTGCGGCCTCAATAATCAGCACTTCTTCGTCGGGAATGCCATCTTTTCCATCGCGAGTCGAGCCACAGATCCAGACCAGACCGCCCTCAGGAATGCCCAGCTCCGCCCGAAGTTTTACGCGCTCCTCAATGCTGAGCATCGTCGCCGACTCATCGAACTTCGTGTTTCCAAAAGTCCGTGTGCGCTCTGGAGGCGCTCCCACTAAGCCCGCCCGGCGCGTGTCTTCGTCAGACTGCATCGCAAAGAGATCCACGCACGCGAGGCCACTCGCCATCATCCACTGCGCCTTGAGCCCACGCCGCAGGCCTTTATCGGAGATGCGCCCATTGAGCACGGCGACCTTGGCTCCCTGCCGCTTGGCAGCCTGAAGAAAGTTCGGCCAGATCTCCCACTCCATCAGCAAGACCGCATCGGGGCGCACCGCCTTCAGTGCCTGCGCCACTGCCCAGGGAAAGTCCAGCGGAAAGTAGGCCACCGCCGACGCACTGGCAATGCCTTGCGCCACCTCACGCCCACCTCGGGTAGTCGTGGTCAGGAGCAAGAACGCCTCTGGGTGCCGCTTGCGCAGCTCACGCAAGATTGGCTTGGCTGCCATCACCTCACCCACAGAGACCGCATGCACCCAGAAACGCAGCGAGCCCTCGCCTGCTTTTGTATAGCTCCCCCAGCGCTCGCGCCAATGTGCAGGGTCTTCCTTTCCCGTCGCCAGCCGGAAGGCGTAGTAGAGGAGCAACAGTGGCGAGAGAAGAAACAGCAGCAAGTTATAGATCATGGGAGGCCTATAGCCAGCGGCTCGGAGGCGCGTGTCTCGAAG
>NZ_CBAYMC010000150.1:0-10872 GCF_964826245.1 Armatimonas sp.
CCAATCGCGGCAAAGACCTCACGACGGGAATGGACCGCTACTTCCAGACAGAGCCATAGAGGTGCAGGTGGGGCAGGATGGGCGACGATACTACAGGCTTAGAAGAAGCCGCCGAGGCCGGTGTCTACGGGGGTGCCGTTGCGGCTGCCCTGGTTGGTCTTGGGCGATGGGAAGGCTTTGAGGCGGAGCGAGAGGTTGATGCCCTTTTCGCTGCGGAACCCGAAGGGCTGATCGACATAGCTGACCGTGATCTCGTAGTCGTGGAACTCGCGGGTGAAGGCGAAGGAGTTAAACTCGAACTTACGGGTAAGGTTGTTGTAGTTACTATTGCCGATCAGCCGTGTCTGGTTGTCAAAGATCTGGGTGCCGAGAATCGCACGGACTTCGCGAAGCTTCTTCAGGGTTGGGTCGTAGCGCCCGCTGGTGTCCAGAAGAAACGTATTGCCGCGCTGGAAGTGGGCGTAGTGGTCTAAAACAAGGAGCTTGCCGCTGTTGATATCGTAGGTCGTGTTCAGGCGGCTATGATGGCTGTCTGAGGGGCGAAACTCGGTGGTGACACTCAGCTGGTTCCAGGGGCGGTTTCGCAGGCCCAGCACGGGCTCTTGCTGCGCTTGGAGAATGTCGTAGCCGGTGCTCAGGCGGACGCTGGCATGGCCGCCGGTCTGCTGGTAGTTGAAGTTGAGGCCATTGACGGTCGAGGCAAAGTCGTTGCGGAAGCCTGGCGGCGTTCCGCCGTAGGGCCGTGAGTAGTTGTAGGCAAGCCCGAGGGTCCCATTGCGCGAGGTCGTCTGGCTCAGATTGGTGGTCTGGTTGATCACATACTGCGCCGCCGAGCCACCATCATAAACCGTCTGTCGGAAGCCGCCACCAAGTTCAAAGCGCAGGCCACCACCCAAGGACTTGCTCTGCCGATTGAGATCCGACTGAAAGAGCAGGCGCTGGGTATGGAGCTGCGTGGCAGTCCCCGATGATGAGAGACTCTCCAGAAAGTCGCCGTAGCCCAGGGTCACTCCGGAGAAATACTTGCCCAGTGAGCCCTTGAGCTGGTTGGTGGTGAGCGTGAGCTCGGGGAGCTTCTCGGTTCCGGCGAAGAAAGAGCCTCCGCTACTGGTGCCCGATGTCGAGTTACGCAGGTTCCGGTTGGCGACTAGCTCCGCCCGAAACGGCCCAAGCGCGCTGGAGGCGCGTAGCTCCGCGTTCTCCTGGATACGGCCCGTGCGCGATGTCGCCGACGCATTGAGGTTATCCGTGCCATTAAAGCGAAAGCTCAGGCTCCCACTCTTCGGCAGAGGAAGCTGCTGGGTCAGGCCATAGGTGCTGGTGCGGTAGATCGAGCCGCCCGAGTCCGAGCTATTTTGCCCCAGCGTGACTCCGGTTGTCGTGGTGCCGACAGCGCGGTTGAGAGCCAGAGTCGTGTTCTGGGTTTTCGAGTTCTGCGTGGCGGCAAAGTAGGAGTTGCTCTGAAAGTCCGAGCTCAGGCGTGCATCTATCTCCCCGAAGCGCTGCTCGTGCTGAACTTGTCCGTTGAGGTTGCGGGCGTTGCGGCTTCTGTCATTGAGGGTGTAGAGGTTGACACGGCCGGCGGCGGTGTCGCCGAAGCGATAGGCCTGGTCGGTGCCTAGCCCGATCCCCTTTCTCTCCATCCAGTCGACGCGTAGCAAGCCGGGCAGTGTCTTGGAGAGCGAGTACCCGATCACGGCCTTGATAAAGTAGCCCTCTTCCTGAGTCCGTCCGATATTGGGCAGATAGCTGTAGCGCGGCTGCTCGACAACGGGAATCGTCAGGTGCTTGATACGCAGAACAATCGTGTCGTAGCGGTAGATCGTCACATCACGCAGGGTGAGGCGCTTCTTAGGAACCAGCTCGGCGTAGCCAAAGCCGATCTTAGCGTGCGGATGAGCCAGGTCACAGGTCGTCAGAAAGCCGTCGGTGGCTTTCAAAATATCGCCCTCGCGCTTGATGCTCTTTCCCCAGAGAATCACGGGCTCGAGAATGCCCTGGCCCACGCGCTCCGGGGGAAGCACGGTGTGGGCATCGAAGGCCTCAAACTCGCGGGTCTTGCGGTTAAAACCAATGCGCTCGGCAAAGAAAGTCTCCTTGCCCGTCTCCATCTGCACCTTAGACTCAAAGGTGATGTAGTTTTTCTTTTCGTCGTAGCTGGCCCGCTCACATGTCACGACATAGCCATCGTAGACCAGCTTGACATTGCCTAAAAGAAGCGCCCCGTCATCGGTGGCCTCCATGCGATCCGCTGTTGGGAAAACCTCGTTGGTTGTGCTCTTGGGCTGGCCGCTCTCACCGGGGGGCTGCACGGGCAAGTTGGGCGTGGCGCTTGGCGGCTGACGTGGTGGCAGCTGACTGCCCCGAGGAAGCTGTGTCGGTAAGGTCGGCCTCGGGGGCTGGACTACAAAAAAAAACGGCATATCTGCTCAGACCAACAAAACGCTACTGGGCTTCAGACTCCGTCTCCGTGCCGCTCAATTCAGGAGTCGGCTGCTCCAGCTTGGGAAAGAGCCGAAAGAGCACGACTTGCACGCTACCCGCCATGGGGTAGGCCAAGAGCATCCCCCAGAGGCCAAAGAGCGATGCTCCCACGAGAAGCGCGAACATGGCGACTATCGGATGCACCCCCACGCCACTGCCCACGATCTTGGGGGTAATGATATTGTCGAAGCTGAAGTTCAAGATCGCCAGCAGGACAACCGAGCCGATCAGGGTAGGGATGCCCACATTGGTGACCAGCCCGACAATCACTGCCGTAACTGCCGCGCCTAAGAAGCCGACATACGGCACGATATAGAGCGCTCCGCTGACGATCCCGATGAGCAAGACGTAGCCCAGCATCTGTGGGGCCAGCACCAGGCAGAGCAGGGAAAATAGGAGGGTCGCGGTTGCCATATAGGCCAGGCTCACCTGGAGCATTCCGCGCAGGTAGTTGCTGAAGACCTCCCCAACATCACTGGTTACTCCCACAAACTGGGTGCGCAAGTTGGTGGGGAGCAGGAAGATCAAGCGCCGCCGGAACCGTCCTAGATCCATGAGCAAGAAGAAGGTCAAGAGGGGAATGAGGATCACATTCAGCAGGCCCGAGAACGAGCCGACAACGGCGCCTAAGAGCTTGGGGCCGATTTGCTTGGCGGTGGCAGTGACCTGGTCGGAGTACTGCTTGGTCAGGCTATCGATGGAGTCTGGGAGCGTGACAGGGCCGATCTTGCGGTGGGCGTGAAGCCAGTCGTTGGCGGTGGCCTGGAGCTGGCCGAGTCCGTTGCTGGTGATCCAGTCTATGAGCTTCTGAAGCTGGCCGATAAGGCTGGGCACCACTAAGACAATCAGCGCGGTAAAGCCGAGCAGAAAGAACGTAAACACGAGCGCGACAGCGGGAGCACGCTGGCCCTTGGTAAACCCGACATTCCTTTGAATCTTATTGACAACCGGATCACACAGCAGGGCGATCACCAGTGCGGCGACGAAAGGCGTGCTGACGGCGATAGCGGTCTCTAAGAAGCGATAGCCCAGAAAGAGCGCCAGCGCCGCGACTGCCACTCCTAAGGCCCCAAAGAGCCCGCTGAGAAACGCCTCGCGTCGTGCTGGCATGGCTTACGCGTCCAGCTGTGCCATGAGCTCCTCGCGCTTCTCCGTGTAGGCGGCTTTTCCTGCCTCGACGGAGTGTGCAAGGTTCTCTTTGGTCTGTGTGACTAGGTCTTTGCTACGCGCTACCAGCTCGCTGGTGGCCTCTTGCAAGCGGTCCATGGTCTCTTCCGTGCGATCCTTGAGATCCTCGCGGAGCTGTGCGCCTGGCTTGGGGGCAAAGAGAAGGCCTAGAATGCCTCCTACCGCCATGCCTACCACGAGACCTGCCGCAATGGCGCTGAAATCACCGCCGTTTTCTTCTTCGTTCATACCATCTCCCCGGCGCGCTCGTTCCTCGCTGCCGACCCTCTTCCCGTACTCCGCTTCGCGGCGGAAGAGGGTTATTATTTGATTGTTCCGCCACCCAGCACTTGGTTGGCCTGCGGCCCGACCCCGTAGAACACGGCGGCCTGACCGGGTGAGACCGCACGAAGCGGCTCCTCAAACTCAACACGCACGGTACTGTCGGCCTGGTAGATTAACCGGGCCGGGCGCGAGTGCATATTGTAGCGTATTTTGACCTCACAAGAAACGGGCTCTCCCACCGGCGGCGGAGCGAGCGCGACCCAGTTCAGATCCTCGACGTCGCAGCCGTCGGCGAAAAGCTCTTCGTCCTTGCCCACGACCACCGTATTGGTCTCCGCCTCCACTTTCAAAACATAGAGCGGGATAGGGGAGCCGACATTGATGCGCTTGCGCTGCCCGACCGTGTAGAACGCTGAGCCCTCGTGCTTGCCTAAGCTGTTGCCATCGGCATCGACGAAGTTGCCCGTCTGCACCAGCTCGGGGGCTTCTTTGGCGAGAAACTCGGTGTACTTGCCGCCTTGAACAAAGCAGATCTCTTGCGAGTCCGGCTTGTCGGCGACAAGCAGTCCGTACTGGCGGGCGAGTGCGCGGGTTTCCAGCTTGCTTGTCAGCTCTCCCAGCGGCATGGTCATGTGCGCGAGCTGGTGCTGCTTGGTGGCATAGAGCGCGTAGGTCTGGTCTTTGTCGCCGTCGGTGGCGCGTGCCAGCCCCCAGCGCCCGGTTGTCTCGTCGTGAAACACTTTGGCGTAGTGCCCCGTGGCGAGCTTGGTCGCTCCCAGTGCCAGTGTCTTCTCTAAAAGCGCGTCGAACTTGATATAGCGGTTGCAGTTGACACACGGGTTGGGGGTTCGTCCGCGCCGGTAGTCCTCGATGAAAGGCTTGATCACGGCATCGGCGAAGGGCTGCTTGTAGTTGAGGACGTAGTGGGGAATCCCGATCCGCGCCGCCACACGCCGCGCGTCTTCGACCGCCCCGAGCGAGCAGCAACCCGCGCCCTTAGTCTCGGTGGTACTCTCCTGCCAGATCTGCAGCGTGATGCCAATGACCTCGTAGCCCTGCTCGACCAGCAGCGCCGCCGCGACCGAGGAGTCCACCCCGCCGCTCATCGCCACCACCACTTTTTCTTTTGTTGCGCTCACGGAGGTTAGTATATCGCAGCCAACCCTCCTCCCCCCGCCCCTCCTCCCAATCCTGCGGAGGCAGGTTGGGGGAGGGGAGTCCGGAAAACCTCTAGCTCCCCTCTCCCCTTCCTCCCAGGATTGGGAGGAGGGGGAGGGGGAGGAGGGCTTACCCGTTGCGTCTTGAAAAATCGCGAATCAGGGCGGCGAGGGCTTCGCAGCCTGCGATGGGGAAGGCGTTGTAGATACTGGCGCGGAAGCCGCCGACATTGCGGTGGCCTGGCAAGCCGTCCATGCCCGCCGCCTTTGCCTCCGCTAAAAAGTGCTTCTCTAGCTCGGGAGTGGCCAGACGAAACGTGATATTCATCCAGGAGCGGTGCTCTTTCACGGCGACGCACGACGAGAACACCGAGGGGCACGCATCCAGGGCATCGTAGATTAGCTGCGCCTTGGCCTGGTTGTGGACGGCTACTCGCTTCACCCCGCCCTGAGCCGCGATCCACTTGAGGGTGAGTCCCAGAACGTAGATGGGGAAGACCGGCGGCGTGTTGTAGAGCGACTGCTTTTCACACTGGGTAATGTAGGAAAACATCGGGGGCAGGTCTTTATGAGCCCTCTCCAGAAACGACTTGCGGATCACCACCAGGGTCACGCCCGCAGGCCCCGCGTTCTTCTGCGCTCCGGCGTAGATCAAGTCAAACTTGCTGTAGTCTCGGTGCACCCCAAAGATATCCGAGCTGGCATCGGCAACCAGTGGCGTACCGTCGGTGGCAGGAAGGTCAAAGACCTGGGTGCCCTCGATGGTGTTGTTGGTGGTCAGGTGGAAGTAGCGGCCCTTGCCCGAGGGGGCAAGCTCTGGGAGCTGGTCGTAGTTCGTGGCCTTGGACGAGCCGGCAAGATGGACACTGCCAAAGCGTGCCGCCTCCGCGATGGCTTTTGCGCCCCACTCGCCCGCGTCTACATAGTCGGCAGTATCGCCTGGCCGGATAAAGTTCATCGGGAGCATCGCAAACTGCATGCTCGCCCCGCCCCCGAGGAGTGCAATCGTGTACTCGTCCTTAGAGAGTCCTAGGCTTGAGAGAACGAGCGCCTGCGCCTCGGCATGAACCGGGTCGTAGTGCTTGCCCCGGTGCGAGAGCTCTAGGATAGACATCCCGGAGCCCTGGAACTCTAAAACAGCCTGACTGGCTTCTTCTAAAACAGCGACGGGTTGGATGCCGGGACCGGCAGAAAAGTTGTAGATTCGGTTCATGGTTTTGTAGGGGAGGAGGGTTTACTGCGCTGAACGAGCTCACTCATGGTGACAAACTCGTAGCCTTGGCTGCGGAGCGTGTTGACAATCTGTGGGAGTGCTGCGATGGTGTTGTCTGGCGCATTGTGCATCAGGAGAATCGTGCCGGGCTTGACTTTCTTGAGGACAAAGGCGGCAGTATCGGCAGGCGTGAACGGGGCGTACTCGAACTTGAAGGCATCCACGGTCCAGTACGCCCCGTGCATCCCGAGCGCCGAGGCGGCATCGGCAATCGCACCATTGAAGTTGCCGCCGGGCGGGCGGTAGAAACGGGGGCGCTTTCCGGTGAGCTCGCGGACGACCACACTGGTGCGGCAGAGCTCTTTACGGACGGTATCCGGGGTGAGAAAGGTCAGGTTTGGGTGCGTGTAGCTATGGTTGGCGATCTCGTGGCCCTCCGTGTCCATCCGGCGAATTAGCTCTGGGTTGGCCTCCGCACGGGCACCGACGATAAAAAACGTCGCCTTGATATCCAGGTTGCGCAGGGTATCCAAGAGTGCCGGGGTGCGGTGCTTGAGTGGGTTGGGGCCATCGTCCAGAGTGAGAGCGATCAGCTTTCCACGGGTCTGCCCACGCCAGTAGCCGTTGCCCATTCCGACATACTTTTTATTGTACTCCTTGAGCGAGCCGTAGGCGGAGCGGAACTGTGGGTCAATGGCAACCACAGACTCGATTCTTGCCAAGGCTTCTGCACTATTGCCACTGCGAACCGCCCACTCAGCCAAGGCGTAGTGCGCCGCTTTTCGGCTGGGCTGGGGAGCCAGAAGCGCCTGAAGGCGCGTGTCCATTGCCTCACGCTGGTCTGGTGTCAAACGGGACGAAGGCGTGGCGGGGGTGTTGGCGATGCGCACCATGCGCCGGGTCTCGCTGAGTACCTTCCCTTGAGCACTGTGGGCGGTGGTGGTGAGGGTGTAGAGGCCGTTGGCAAGGCGGGTGGTGTTCCACTGGGCAATATACGGAGCGCTGTTGGTCGCCGCGTTGTAGGTCGCGGGAACTTGGTAGTTCACCGAAGCGGTCCCCTCCGGAAGCGTCCCTGGAGTCAGCGTGACCTGACCAGTGAGAGTGAGTGTCGCCGCCGTTGCTGCGGGGAGGTTAATCGGCTCACTGGTGCCTGCACTACCCTCCGCTAGGCGCCGCTCGACAAAGGGCAGTGTCACGGCATGAGACTCTTCGCAGGGCATCCACTCCGGGCGTGCCATCAGGGCCTTCAAGAGTCGGCTTCCCCGCGCTGTGTCTCCTGCCCGTAGCGCCGCGATTCCTGCCAGCTCCAGGCGCAAGGGATCGCCTTCGTCCTCTTTAACGTCCGCAAGCTCGGCTGCTACGCCTTTATCGCCCGCCATGAGCCGGACATAGAGCCCCAGCAGAGGGCTGGACTTGGCATAGGGCTGCGCCCCGGAGAGATCGTTCTGGAGGAGCTTGGCGAGAGCGAGCGCGGAGGGGATCAGGAAGTTCTCCGGCTCTTGCTCTTGAGCACGGCGCAGGGCCAGCTCCGCCCGCTTCCCATCACCCGTGTGGAGGGCATAGACCGCCAGTGCCAGCAGGCCGCAAGGGTCGTTGCAGTCTACTGCCAGAGCCTGTTGAAGAGAGAGTCGCGCTTGGGAGTACTCCCCGGACTCCAGCCGCCCGAGTGCTTCGGCGAGAACGATCGGATAGTCTGTTGCACCAGAGCTTGCCCGAGCCGAGGCAGAAAAAAACGCCGCCACACCAAGCGCTACGGCGACGCACTCCGGGGCAGCAAGTGGTTTAGTCTTACTTGCCATACAACGAATAAGTATACCACTTGCTTTAGTTTGGAGTGCTTCTTGCCAATGATGAGAGAAGGCGCATCCTTGCGCTAACGAAAGGGAAAAAAAAGATGAATCTGAAGAATCTTTTTACCTTGTTTGTGATTGGGGCGGCGGCTCTTGCTGTCGCACCCGCTCAGGCGCAGGAGCAGAAAAAGAGCGGGCGCTTAGTCTTTGGTCCTCAGGTGGGTTTCTACAGTCCCACTTCAGAAGCAGCACGTAGTCGTTTTGGGGGCTCTTGGACCAACATTGGCCTTGGTATTGGCGATGTGGCGGCACCTAAGTCTAAGGGCGAGTTAAACTTTGACCTGAACCTTATCTCCTCACGCTCCTCGGATGCCGAGGTACTTCTTGCTCCCGTCGGGATTGTCTACCGCCGTGGCACGTCGGAAAATAAGAAAGTCCGGCCCTATTTTGGAGTGTCTGCAAATCTCTTAGTGACCAACTTTCGCTCGAACTATCTGATCGATAATATTCCAAGCGCATGGCGTACGGGTGTTGGTGGGAGTCTCTTTGGAGGCGTTTCTCTCGGAAATCGTTTCTATATTGAGGGGCGCTACTACTCGTTTAGCAAGGTTCAGAACTTCGATTTTTCAGGACTGAACTTGTCGCTGGGCTTCCGCCTGTAAGTTTTTTTCGAAAACTGAAACCAGCGTCCCCTGTTTTCTGTATAGAAGACTATGGGGACGTGGTATTTTCGGGGGTTTAGAGATATACTGTCGGACTACTTGGAGATGTTGGAATCACCCTGTCGGGAGCAAATGAAAGCATGAAGTACAAGCGCTGCTGTGCGTGTGATTACTTTGTGACGACGACGGATAGTCGCTGTCCTAACTGCGGTATTGCGGATCCTCGCAACGAGCGTCCTGATCGGGGCATACCCGAGATGGTGGCGCGTGGCGATACTCTCACCATGGAAACTCCCATGAACGATGGGGCACGTGCGGCCTTTGGAGGCTTTATCGGTGCCGTTATCGGGGGCTTTCTGATGGCGGGTATGGGTGTGGCCGTTGGTGTTGCCGTCGGTGTTAGCCTGGGCGTGCTTCTTGGAGCCGACAAAGAGTGGACACCGCCAGAGCTCTCACAGCTCGCCAAGCGCGTGATTGACTGTCTCCGCAACGATGAAGAGACCATCCGGCAGCGCCTTACTGATATCTCTCAGCGCGAGAAGCGCCTGGAAGAGTCGCGCTTGCAGGCCACCAGTGCCCTCCCTGAGGAGCGCCTCCAGAAAGTCCGCCATACGATTGACTCCGCCGCCGGGATTCTCTCCAAGCAACGCGACCGCTACCATGCCAAGCTCTGGGAGATCGCCTTGGTGCGCTGGCAGAATGCCTTGGAGCCTCTCGCTGCCGACTGGGATGCTCTCACGCACGAGGCCTGCAACCAGCGCCTGCGTCAGCTAGAGCGCCTACGGGTACAGGGCCAGCAGTACTTAGATGACTGGGAGGGCGTGGATCTCACGGACTTGCCCGAGGCCCGACGCTGTTTGGAGCGCCTGCGCAATGCTTTAGAGAGCTGCGACCAGCTTCGTGAGGCCCTGATTGTAGAGCAGGCTCGTCTTGCGGTGCAGGGAATCGCGCCCGTGGACGATGCCCTGACGGCGACTCTGGGCACCAATAACACGGCTCTGCATGCCATGGAAGTCTTCAATGCACGTGCCGCTCTGGGCGAGTTTGAGAGCGCCTTTGATGAGCTTGAGGCGGAGTACAATCGCCTCCGAAGTGAGGATGAGCTTGCAGAACAGACCCTTATGGTTCAGCGCACTCGCTAGTGCCGTCTTACTGATTTCGAGTGGCTGCGCCCGAATTGGCACCAGCACCGAGGTAAAGCCCGATGGCTCGTTTGTGCGCACCGTGGTCTACCGGGGCAGTGCGCCCAGCACGGATGGCTTTAACATGGCCCCTGCCCTCAATGACCTGATCGCACCGCCTCGGGGAGCTTGGAACTTCACTCGAGAGAAAGACCCAAAGAATCCCTCTGAGGTGGTGCTGACTGCCACGAAGTCCTTCGCACCAGGCGAGACCCTCTCGGATGATCTAGCACTGAAGTCGCCACCCAAGAAGGACGCGCCCAAAGGGACTCTTCCCACGATGATCCTGGGCAACACGCTCTCCGTCCGCACCCTCCCCGACGGTAAGCTAGAGTACCGCGAGGTAATCCGCTGGCGCGGCCCTAAGCCCACCGAGCTCGCCACGCCCGATCCCGAGCTCCTCGCCTTGTTTTCTGCAAACCTGCCCATGCTGGATAAAGCGGCGCGGGTCACAATCGTCAATCATCTCCAGAAAGCCCTCTGGAAAGCGCTCTTTGGCCCTGGTGAGCCGTTGCTAGGCTTGCTCATCACTCACTCTGAGCTCGGCGAGTTCAAGCTCAAAAAGCTGCTTGGCATCGTCGTTGATACCGAGCTAAAAGCTGCTCTCGGCGAGAAACTCACCGACACGGAGCGGCGGATGGCTGTGCAGAAAATTATCGTCGCCATCACGAATGGCGTGAAAAACAAGACGAATAAACAAGTGAATGCAGGGCCAAGCGGCGAGAATAATGACGATGCTCTCGTGGCGATACTTATCAAAGCCAAGCTCCCCGGCAAGCTCCTACAAACCAACGGCGAAGAAGACCCCGCCACCGGTGAGATCGTCTGGGGCCTCTTCTCCCAAGCCCCTGCGGCTGGCGATGTCGTTTTGACGGCGATTTGCGACCAAAAGGGCTAGAGTGCTCGTGCTACTGCCTGCCGCCAAACTTCTCA
>NZ_CBAYMC010000151.1:0-10791 GCF_964826245.1 Armatimonas sp.
CCGAAGGGCCAGGCGAGCACGTGGACATAGAGCCGGTTGGTAGTGGGGTTGTAGGTGTAGCGGCAGTCTTGAGGAGCAGCGCCAAACTCAGCAGGAGCCTGGGTGCAGCCGTAGATCGAGCGCGAGTGGCGCTTCATCCACTCGCCCATACCCTGGAGGCGATCCAGAGCGCGCACATCAAACTCACCGCGCCCGGTCGGGCCGACATTGAGCAGGAGATTGCCGCCCTTGCTCACCGTGTCGATCAGCATCTGCACCAACATCTCCAGCGACTTCCAGCTGGACTCATCTCTATGGTAGCCCCAAGAGCCGCTAAAGGTCTGGCAGGCTTCCCAGGTGACCGGCTTGCCCTGGAACTGCACCCACTGGCGCGGCTGGAACTGCTCAGGGGTCTTGATATCCCAGCCCGCTTCCAGGTCCATTCGGTCATTCAAAATAATATGGGGCTGTAGCTCTCGAATCAGCTTATAAAGGTTCTCGCTGTCCCAGTCCGCGCGGCCTTTCTGGGGCGGGTAGGAGAAGTCACACCAGAGAATATCAATCTTGCCAAACTCGGAGAGAATCTCCCGCACTTGGCCGTGGAGATACTTCGCGTAGCGGCTCTGGTCGCGGCCCGCGTTCAGCGCGTCTTTGTCCGGCGAGCTGCGCTGCGGATGGACGCCGTCCACCACAAAGTCCGGGTGGTGCCAGTCAATCAGCGAGTGGTAAAAACCCGTCTTGAGGCCGTGGCCACGGAAGGCATCCACCATCGGGCGCAAGAGATCGCGCTTGGCGGGGGTGTTGGTGGCCTTGTAGTCCGTCAGCGCCGAGTCCCAGAGACAGAAGCCTTCGTGGTGCTTGGTGGTGATCACAAAGTACTTCATCCCCGCGTTCTCCGCCGCGCTCGCCCAGACCTCAGGGTCGTAGAGATCGGGATCGAAGAACTTAAAATACCGCTCGTAGCGCTCATCGGTGAGCTGCTCGTAGTTCTTGAGCCACTCATGGCGCGCACCTAGGGCGTAGAGGCCCCAGTGGATAAACATACCGAAGCGGTCGTGGGTAAACCAGGACGTATCGCCGGGAGTCGGCTCAGGTTGTGGAATCGTCGTAGACATAGCTTATTATAGCCGGAACCACGAGTCCTCGGGGACACTTGACAAGAAGCTCATTTCCTTATATGCTTTGTAAAACAAAGTTCTTTGTATTTATAAAAATATGCACGTCAAGTTTATCCTCCCCGCTCTCACTGAGGCGAAGTCTCCGCTCTTTCGGCCCATCAAGTACAGCCTTTTTCCGCCGCTTGGGCTGGCGACACTGGCGGGGTATCTTCCCGACGGCTGGGAGGCGACGCTTGAAGACGATCACGTGGAGGTGCTGCACTTAGACGATACACCCGATATTGTGGCGATCGAGGTCTACATCACATCGGCGCGGCGGGCCTATGCGCTCGCCGATCACTACCGGGCACGCGGGGCGTTTGTCTGCTTGGGTGGGCTGCACGTGACATCGCTCCCCGATGAAGCCGCAGCCCATGCCGATGCGATCTTTCTGGGGCCGGGTGAGGACATCTGGCCGCAGTTTCTCAAGGATTTTCAGGCGGGCCAGCCCCAGCCGCGCTACGCCTCGGTGAGCCGGACGCTGGAGGGAATGCCGCCGATCCGCCGGGACTTGATCAAGCGCCATCTCTATCTCGTCCCCAACTCGATTGTGGTCTCGCGTGGCTGCCCGCACCACTGCGACTTTTGCTACAAGGACGCGTTTTTTGCGGGCGGGAAGCACTTCTACACGCAGGCCGTGGACGAAGCCCTGGCGGAGATCGAGCGGCTGCCGGGCAAGCATCTGTACTTTCTGGACGACCATCTCTTTGGCAACGTGCGCTTTGCCAACGCGCTCTTTGAGGGAATGCGCGGGATGGGGCGGGTCTGGCAGGCGGCAGGGACGGTGCAGGCGATCCTGCGCCCCGGGCTGATCGAGAAAGCCGCCGAAGTCGGGCTGCGCTCGCTCTTTGTGGGGTTCGAGACGCTCTCGCAGGAGAACTTAGCCGAGCAGCACAAGGGACAGAACCTAGGGCGAGACTACAACGCCGCGATTAAAAAGCTTCGCGACTGCGGCGTGATGGCCAATGGCTCGTTTGTCTTCGGGATGGACGGCGACGGCCCCGATGTCTTTGAGCGCACCGTGGACTGGGCGGTCTCGCAGGGAATCGAGACGGCGACATTTCACATCCTGACACCATATCCCGGCACCGCGCTCTATAAGCGCATGAAGGCCGAGGGGCGGCTTCTGCACTCCGACTGGGACCGCTACGACACACGCCACACGGTCTTCCAGCCCCACGGCATGACCCCGGAGCAGCTCGAATACGGCTACTGGCGCGCCTACCGCGAGTTCTACTCCTGGCGCAAGCTCTTCGCCGGGGCATCTGTCAAAGAAAACCTCCCGGATCGCCTACGCCATCTGGCCTACGCGGGTGGCTGGAAGAAGTTCGAGCCACTCTGGGACACACTCATCCGCCTCAAGCGCGTCACCGGCATGCTCCCCGCGCTGGAGCAAGTCCTCACCAGCTTTGGAGCACGTCACAAAGCCGCCCCCCCACCGCGCTCGCCCCAGAAACAGCGCCTCCAGCACCTACCGCTGGTTTCTGAGGATTAGAAAAACAAAAGCTTGCGAAACGCGGAAATACTTGCTAAACTAGTTTAGCAAAGATGAGCAGAGTAGCAAAGTCCGCCTCTCGCCGAGTCCGTCTGGAAGATGTTGCCCTCCAGGCGGGGGTCTCCGTCGCCACGGCGTCGCTGGCGCTGAGCGATAAATCTGCGCAGTACCGCATCTCCACCGATGTGACGGCGCGTGTGCAGAAAGCGGCTCAAGACCTAGACTACACCCCCAACCGGCTCGTGCGCTCGATGCAGCGTGGTCAGACCCATATTCTGAGCTTCTTCAATGGCTACCGCACCCGCACGCCGCAAGATCTCTACATGAACACCCTGTGCACCGCGCTGGAGCGGGCAGCGGGCAGTCAGGGCTACGATCTGCTCGTCCACTGCGATTTTGCACGCTCCCCGGAGCAGATCTACCAGCACTTAAATGGCGGAATTGCGGATGCTGTTCTGTTTTTCGCGCCACAGGTAAACGACCCTCTCTTAGAACTCCTTAAGAAATCGCGTCTTCCCACGGTGCTCATCGGGGGCCAGGTCGACGGAACGCTTCCTCAGGTAACGGACGATGTGGAGTCTAGCATGCGGCTTGTGGCGGAACAGCTCGTTGCGCAAGGGCACCATCGGATCGGGGTGATCCACGACGACAGCAACAGCCCCAACTTTCCCCAGCGGCTTGGGCTCCTGCGTAAAGAGCTTGCCGCTCTGAAAGTGACACTACAAGAGGACTGTCTTTATTTTTTAGGGGAGATCGGGGCGCTCTTGCAAAAAGACGATGCTCCCACAGCATTTTTCTGCCCACGAGATAGCCTTGCCTACCAGCTTCTGGACATCTGCACCGAGCACGGGATCGCCGTCCCAGATCGCCTGAGCGTGGTGGGCTACGATGGCCTCCCCTGGGGCGCGATCAGTGGGCACGTGGTCACTTCGGTAAAAGTAGACATTGATGCTCTGGCACAGGCGGCAGTGGCCAGAATGGTGGCGCAGCTCGGTGGCGAGAGCGAGCTGCCCCTGATCCAACTTCTTCCCACAGCCCTTCTCGTGGGAACGACGCTAGGAGCCGTACCGACCGGGACGACTCTCAGTACAGATCGAAGACCCGGTCCCTGACATTATGAGATGAATCTATGAAAAATCAACGAAGTATCCGTCGAAACTTCACACTTATCGAGCTACTTGTGGTTATTGCCATAATTGCAATCCTTGCAGCCATTCTCTTCCCCGTCTTCGCACAAGCACGCGAGAAAGCCCGTGCGATTGCCTGTATGTCGAACATGCGCAACATCGGTCTTGCCACCATGCAGTACATTCAAGACTATGACGAGGTCTATCCACTAGGGTACATGTGGGATGGCGCCAGCTGGGGAGGCACGATGTGGACCGTCGGACTTGGCCCCTATCTTCAAAAATACGGAGCGAGCAACACCCAGTTTGTTGATGGTGCTGTCGGAGGGAACTCGGTGCTCGTCTGCCCCTCGTTCCGCCCTGCGATTGATGCCAATGGTCAGCCCATACCGGGTGGCCAAGTTGGTATCGGCTACTCTATCAACAAGACCCAGCTCAATACCCCTTGGAACACGGGGCTTCCCGCGGGGCTTCAAGGGTTTGGAGGCGTTTCCCAAGCCACTCTGATTGCTCCCGCGAACCTGGTCGCTTTCGCTGAGACAGCCGTGGTGGGAGCCAATGGTGATGCCAATATTGCCCGCGCGGCGGACCAGGCATGGTGCGACCCCAATAACCCCGTTCAGGCTTCCTGTGGGCCTTTCACCTTCCAGCCACTCCTATGGAGCAACAAGCCCAATCAGACCACGGGCTGGGACTTCGACATCCCCGGTGGGTTTGCCGGGCAAGGCAACGGCGACTACCAGCGACGCCGTCGCCCTGACTTCCGCCACTCGCAGCGCTGTAACGTGATGTTTGCTGATGGCCATGCAAAAGCCGTCGGCCCCAACACACTGACGGCAAGGATCGGTTCCGCCGATGACATCTGGCACAACCACAACTAGGCCAGAGAGACATCACTCCGGGCGGAGGAAAATTTCCTCCGCCCTCTTTGCATTGCTTGCGTTGCTAGGAATACTGGCTGCGCTTGCAATCCCCTACACGGGCAGCTACAAAGACCAACAGTATCGCCCGGCCTCTTTATTGGCACTGCTCAGCAAGCAAACCACGCAGACCAACGATCCCGTCTATATCTACTGGCTAGGACGGCGCCTGTGCGATGCGGGAAAGTTTGAGCAGGCTGTCGGCGTGCTGGAGCGAGGAGTCAGTCTCGATCCCAGCTCACCACGCCTGCGTGAGCAGTGGACACGCTCACTTCTGGCAACGGGGAAAGTCTCCGTGGCCTACGGACAGCTCACCGAGTTTGTCGCGACGCACCCCAAGCTTGCTGCAGCCCACTATCTCCTCGGGACGTTCCACTACACCCAAAAAAGTATAGAAGCGGCCCGGATGTCTCTTGAGAAAGCCGCCGCTTTGGAGCCAAACTACCCCCAGGCACTCTCGATGCTGGCCAATGTCCAGATTCAGCTTGGGGAGAAAACACAGGCCCAGAGCATCCTGCGCCGCGCACTCGCTCTGCGCCCTAACGCGGCCCTAGACCATCTCCAGCTTGCCACTCTTCAGGTGACAGAAGCCCCACAAGAGGCGCGAGCGGAGTTCTTAAAGGCACTCGCACTCGCTCCCCAGAACCCTCTCTGCCACGAAAAATACGGCGCGTTTTTGCTCCAGTCCGGCGAAGGTGCTACTGCCGAGGCATCTCTGCGCCAAGCCGTGACACTAGCGCCCGAGAGCGCAGCCACAAACCTGCTTCTAGGGCGCTGCCTTCTCCAGAATAACAAGCATGAGCAGGCGATTTTATCTCTTGAAAAAGCGACGAAGCTTGCACTGGGTGACCCGGTGGCGGCTCAGGAGCTACGAGGGGCCTACCAGCGCCTAGGGCGCTCTTCGGATGCCGCGTACTGGGCACAGGAGACAGAGCGGCGACAGCAGCGCATTGCGGCGCGAACTGCGCTGGAAAATGAGCTCCGAGTGAACCCAACCAATCGCGAGGCCCACACCAAGATGGCACAGCTTCTTGCCTCCGTCGGAGCGGTAAATGACTGTATCCGTGAGCTGGCCATCGCCTCCCGCGAGCGCCCCGACTCACCTGTAATACTGACAAGAGCCGCCGAGCTCCTCACCGGTGCCGGTCAGGCAGGCGTGGCAGTGCCTCTTGCGCTTCAGGCCACACAACAAGCGCCCAATAACCCTCAGGCCCACGAGGCGCTCGGCAATGCTCAGCTCGCACAGGGACGCTTGCACGAAGCGAGTATCGCCTACTTTGCGGCTTCCGGTGGTGATGCCACACGCTTTGCGCCCTTTGAGAAGCGCATGGAGGCAGCTAAGAGACAGCTTGCCGCGCACCCAACTCCCCCACTTCTCTGCTATAAGAAAGCGCTCGAAGCATCTACACCGCAAGACGCCGAGCAGCAGCTCACGCAAGCGCTCAAAGCCGATCCAGAGCACACGGCGAGCCTGCGCCTCTTGCTCCAGCTCCAGGTGCAGCGCGGGGACGATAGCGCGGCGCAGGAGACCGGCCAGCGCCTTTTGGCACTGATTCCCAACGAGGGAATCGGAAGTGCACTGCTCGCAATTGTCTTGCTCAAGAAACCGGGGTCACTCTCACAAGAGGCTCTGGCACAGATCGAGCAGCTTTTTAGTAATGCCGCCGCTGACCCCAGCGCAGCTCCGATTCTTCCGCTAGGCTACGGCCTGCTGGCACTTCAGCGCCGCGATAAAAAAGCGGCGCAATCGTTTTTCCAGCAAGCGATCGCCCTCGGAGGCGCGAACTCCACGGTGGCAAAGCTCGCACAAGAGCAGCTACGCCGCCTTACTCTCTAAAGAAAGTCAAGACTCTAAAAATTATGAAAAATCAAACCAAAACCCTCACCCTGACACTCGTTTTCGCCGTACTCGCCACTCTGCTTAGCGTTGGCTGCACCAAGACGGAGGCCCCCAAGCCCACCGGGACACCTGTTCCCAAGATGGCACCGGGCCAGGCCGCAGGGATGCAGTACATGCGGCAGAATGGAGGCAACCCGCAGGCGGGTCAAGCAGGGCAAGGCGGTCGCTAACCTGCGCTGCCCCTACGCTTTTGGTCTAGTAGGGCTTTTGGTGCTACTCGGCTGCCAAACGACGCCCTCAGGCCCGACGCCCCCGCCTGTCTCGCCCATTCGCTTTGTGGATGTGGCGGCGCAGGCAGGGCTCCGCTACACCTGGACAATCTCAGGGAAGCGCCCGCTCAGCGCTCTGCCTTTAATTGGCAATGGAGTGGCATTTCTCGATTACAACCGCGATGGCAACTTAGATATCCTGCTGGTGGGCGAGAAGCCGGGTCTCTTTCAGGGAGCTGGCAAAGGCGCGTTTACCGATGTCTCCGCCACGGCTCTGCCCACACTCACAGGGCAGTTTAGTGGCTGCGCGGTGGGCGACTACGACGGCGATGGCTTTGAGGATCTCTACCTCTCTGCCTACAAAGGCGGCGCTCTGCTTCACAACCAGCGGGGAGAGCGCTTTACCGATGTCACGGTGGCGTCAGGACTCACCGCGCAGCCGTGGGGAACCGCCTGCGCCTTTGTCGAGACACAGCGCGGCTCCGGACGGCTGGACCTGATCGTGGGCAACTACGCCAAGTTTGGAGCCGACTACAACACGCAAGAGCTCTGCTCGGTGCGTGATAAACAAGGCAAGCCGATCTTAACCGCCTGTCCCCCGCGCTACTATCCGCCCCTCAAGCCCACTTTCTTTCGCAACCAGGGCAAGGGAGTCTTTACCGAGGCAACGGCCAGCAGCGGCTTCGCCCGTGCGATGGGACGAACCCTCGGGATCGCGGCAGCGGACTTTGATAGCTCCGGTCAGCAAGCCATCTCTCTGGCCAACGATGAGCTAGAGGGCGATCTCTTCACCAAGCAGAACGCGCCGTTTGTCAATGTCGCCCGGCGTGCCGGAACCCACACCGACCGTGAGGGCAATGTGCACGGCGGCATGGGCACGGACTGGGGCGATTTCGACAACGACGGACTCCTCGATCTCTTTGTCGCCACCTATGCCAACGAGGCCAAGTCTCTCTATAAAAACGAAGGCGGTGGTCTGTTTACCGATGTGGCCTACAGTGCTCACACAAGCCCCGCGGCCTCGCCTTATGTGACTTTTGGGTGTAAGTTCTTCGATGCGGACAACGATGGCTGGCTAGACTTAGCGCTCGCCAATGGCCATGTCCAAGACAATATCGAGCAGATTGATACGGTGCAAACCTACCGGCAGCCCACTCTCTTGCTGCATAATCTCGCCAAACAAGGCGGACAGGCAGGTTTTGCGGATCTCTCGAAGCAAGCCGGGGAGGCACTGCAAAAGCCCATTGTCGGACGCGGCTTAGCGACGGGCGATTTTGACAACGACGGCCGTGTCGATCTGCTCATCGCCGATAGTGAAGGCAAGCCTTTACTCCTCCACAATGAGTCTACGATAAAGGGCAACTGGCTGGGAGTGAAGCTCATCGGAACGCGCTCCAATCCTAGCGGCTACGGTGCGGTGCTCACGCTCACGGCTGGCGGTAAAAAGATCGTGCGTCACTGCCACGCCGATGGCTCATATCTCTCCAGTAGCGATCCACGGGTTCACTTTGGCCTTGGCCAGACAGAGAAAGCGGAGTCTCTCACGGTCCGCTGGCCCTCCGGAAAGACTCAGACGGTGACCGGGCTTGCTACCAACCAATATCACATTCTCAAAGAAACTCCATGAAGCTTATTCTTGACCCTAGCCAGCACTTTCAGACACTGGAAGGCATTGGAGCATCGCTTGCCTGGAGCGGCGACCCCGTCGGAGAAACTTGGAGTGAGGCGGCGAAAACCCAGCTCGCCGACTTGCTTTTTTGCCCAGAGCGTGGCGCGGGGCTCTCGGGCGTACGCTTTAATATTGGGGCGGGTGGGGCGTGGGCGGAAGAGAGCCCCCTAGATCCGTGGCGACACCCGAAGTGCTTTAAACGAACCGCCGAGTCGGCCTTCGATCCCAGCTGTCACGAAGGCCAGCAGTGGTTTCTCCGTGCCGCAGCCGAGCGTGGCGCATCGTGCCGGGTTGCCTTTGCCAATAGCCCTCCCCTTTGGCTGACCCAAAACGGGCGTGCCACCCACGATAAGAGCGAGAGCCAGAAAGCGCTCACCACCAACCTCAAGCCCGGCGCGGAGCCTGCCTTTGCAGCGTTTCTCGCGGAGGTGGTCGAGCACTTTGAGCGCGTGGGGCTTCCGTTTACAGCGCTCAGCCCGGTCAATGAGCCGCAGTGGGCCTGGGAAGATGCCACCCAAGAGGGCTGTCGCTTCAGTAACTCGGATATTCTCGCGCTGGCTCACACGCTCCGCTTGGAGCTCGACCGCAGGAGCCTCGCCATCGAGCTAGACCTGCCCGAGGCTGCTGACTTGCGCTTTTTAATCGACGGCCAAGCGGAGGCGCTGGCAGCGGTCTGTGAGGGAAAGCTCTGTGGCCACGGCTACTGGAGCTACGATCCACCCGAGGAGAGCCGTCGGATTCGTGAGGCCGTTCGTCGTGCCATTGCCCAGCACGTGCCGGGTGGGCGCTTCTGGCAGTCCGAGGTCTGTGTTATGGAGCCGGGGCGCGACTTAGGAATGGAGCTGTCGCTACGAGTTGCTCGAATGATGCACCAGGACTTTGTCCACGCCGATGCCAGTGCTTGGTTCTGGTGGCTCGCCCTCTCGCCGTATGACTACAAAGACGGCTTGATCTATCTCGGAGACAACGAGGCGATCTCACCCAGCAAGACCCTCTGGGCACTGGGAAACTTCGCGCGCTTTCTCCGCCCCGGCTGGCGACGTATCTTTGTCACTCCCACCGAAGCCGACGGGCTCTATGTCTCTGCCTGGTGCGACCCGGCCGGCGAGCAGCTTGCCCTGGTTGCCATAAATACCACCGACCAGGAACGCACTTTGGAGCTCTCCGAGAGCTATGCTCTCACGCCGCACATCACCGACGGTAGCCGCGACCTTGTGCCCGGCGAGGAGCTTGCCCCCGGAGAACGACTCCTTGCTGAGCCCTACTCCATCACGACCTGGACTCCGTCACGGTGAGCCCCTCCGCCGGCACGGGGCGGATGATCCGGCCCGCACCGGCGTCTTTGAGGGCGGCGATGGTACGCTCGGGCTCGAAGGTGAGACACAGTACCGTCCCGCCTTGGCCCGCTCCGGCGAGCTTGGCCCCGATGGCCCCGTTTGCCAGCGCCACTTCCACGAGCTTATCCACCGCCGCGCCGCTGGCCCCGAGGCGAAACTGGACTTCTTGGTTCTGGTTCATGAGCGCTGCAATGGCCTCCCAGTCGCCCTCCAGCAAGGCTTTCTTGCCGTCACGGGCGAGCTTGGGCACTAAGACATCATAAAGCTCACGCACCTCGGGGTCGTTGTCGAGCCAGCGCTGCCGCACGGGCTTGTGGGCCGCCCCTGAGTGATGCTTGACCCCCGTGTGCGCTAGCACAAACGGCAAGGAGTCCGCGTGTGGCACCAAGTCCATCAGCGGCTCCACGGTGGCGTAGGGTTGGGCATCCATGGCGATATGGCTGCCTTTGTCGCGGAAGTCCATGTAGTTCAGGCCGCCAAAGACCGCCATGTGCTGGTCCTGAAACCCACAGATCACCCCGAGAATCTCGTACTCGATCTTGCGGATCGCGGCGGCGATGGCGTGCTTGTGCTCCACCCGCCCGATTTTCTGGGACACCGCGCCGTACACTGCGGCCATGAGCGCCGTCGAGCCTGCCAGGCCTGCCTGCATGGGAATCTCGGTGCTGGTCGTGAGGTGAAAGTGCGCTTCCCCCGGATCAATCCCCATGCCCCTCAGCACGGCCTTCGCCAAGTCCAAGCGCGGGAGCTCTTTCGAAGGCTCGAGGTCGGCCCTGCTCGCGATAACTTGTCGCTCGCCATTATCGGCTTCTAAGATCAGCGCCGCCGAGTCGGTGTCAGAAAGGGTGCAGGTCGCACGCTCGGAGAGAGAACAAGAGATTACAGAGCCGCCGTACATGTCGGTCGGGTTGCCCAGCACGCCACAGCGTCCGGGCGCAGTTGCCACGATCATGAAGGGATTATACCCTCCTCACCCGGCGCTTTATTTTGCCTCTCCC
>NZ_CBAYMC010000152.1:0-10750 GCF_964826245.1 Armatimonas sp.
CGGGGGGATTCACCCCGCCAAACAGTGGCGGTTCGCGCGAGCGCGAGTCTGGCCGCCCTGGTACCTCGACCACACCTGGGTACTCGGTTCCCAACATGACCCCTGTACGCCCCGGTGGAACGCCATCTAACGGAAATGGGAGCCCCTTCCCCTCACGAGAGTCGCGTGAGATGCGCGGCGGCTTTACCCCGCCCAGCGGTGGCACCAGCCCCAGCTTTGGTAGGGGAAACGACTCGCGCCCGACGGGCCGTACCTACGAGCCCTCGCGTGAGTCCCGAAGCTCCGCAGGCTCCAGCTCGACGGGTTCTTCCCGATCCAGTGGCTCCTCCAGCCGCTCCCGGGAGCGCGGCAAAGGCTAGCGGATTTTGTGGATTGTCAGGGAGGGCAGGGCAAATCGCTCTGCCCTCTTTTTCGTTTGTGTGAGCATCGCCGGGTATACTACTGGCGTGAGTGACCAATCTCCCCCTCCCGACGATTTTTCCGACGCTGAGTCTTTTACGCCCCAGATCCCGCTTCTCGCAACCCTTCCCGAGCCGCTCTACACGATCTGCTATGAGTACGGGACACCGTTTTCTCATGGGCCGATTGGCCAGGAGATCGGATGGGCCTTCCCCAACGCCGAGCTCGCCGAGAGTGCGATTGAAGCGGCGATTGAGCAAGAGCCCGACTCAGGCGCACTCCATGTTGCCCTCGTCACCCGTGAGGAGCTCGCCGACCGGTTTCCCGCCGTGCTCTTCTTCGACGAAGACGAAAACATCTGGCTTCATTTGCTTTTGGATCAAGAGCCACTCGAAGACCCCGGCGACACGCCGCTCCCCGATGAGCCTTATGCCCTGTTTGTCGCGGGCGGTGGCATTGATCGCTATCTGGAAGAGCCGCGTGAGGGCGACTGGGTAGTGCACCATGATGAAGACGACGATATTGACTATGTTCTCTTTTTCGAGGACTTAGATACCGCCGAGCAGATCCTCGCCGAGTTTATCGAAGCCAGTGGCGATCATGCCGAAGTCCGCCGCACCCGCGCCGATACCCTCACAGAAGAACAAGGGGTTCGCTACTACCACGCCAGCGGCCACATCGAAGACCTCCCCCGAAAAGAATACCTCCGCCGCTGCCGCTGAGAAGACACGATAAAATAGGCTTTGAGGACGATGCAAATGCCTGAATCAACGAATCTGTCTGCGGAACGTGACGCAATAACTCTCCCCGCTGATCATCCGTTAGCTGCCGTTTTTGGTAAGCGCAAGGATGATCCTATGCTAGAGCGAGTTGCCGATGCTGTGGAGCGTCATCGCCGAAAGCTGCAGCTACAAGAGGAAAAAGCAACCGAGCGTGCCAAGTAGAGGTTTTCTATTGGATACCAATATGGTTCGCCTGATTCAGGCAGGTAACGCTGCCGTCTTAAGCTACCTTGTTGCGATTCCAGCAGATCGTATTTGGTTGAGTTCCATTGCCGCCGAGGAAATTCTCGCTGGCCTTTTGGCGAATATCAACCGTGCTCGAACAAGACAGCCTCCCTTCCGTTTAGGAGAAGCCCACTCTGATCTGGCGAAGAACCTGGAAGATCTTCGGTGGTTTTCTATTCTTGCCTACTCCGAAGAAGCCGAGACAATCTTCCAAGACTTTTCTCCCGCATCTAAGCGCACCGGTTCGCAGGACTGCCGAATCGCCGCTCAGGCTCTTTCCGAAAACTTGGTTGTAGTGACACGCAATCTTACGGACTTTGAGACCATCGGTGTTGCCTGTGTAGACTGGTCAAGGTCTGAATGAGTACCTCTGCCGCTGCCGCTGACTTCCCGATGCGCCGCTACGGGGCGTTTGGTTTACTGGCACTTGCGTGTGGTTATCTGGCGTGGCGAGATCAGAGCGTGCTTTGGGGCTGGCTGGCGTTTAGTTTCCTAGCGGTCTGCGCGGCGTACTTCAAAGCCGGGCCGAGGCTTTTTGGCAAGCGTTTGGACGGTTCTACTGCTCTTTCGGCGCTCCTTCTCTGGCTCCCGTATTTTTTGCTAACGTGGGGCATCTGGTACCTGGCTCGTCTCGTTAAACGTAAACCACACGCCCATGAGATCGTCCCCGATCTCTGGCTCGGAGCTTGGCCCAATACGGCGAAGCGGCTCCCACCAAACACGGCGCTCATCGTAGACCTCACCGCAGAGTTCCCACGAAAAGCCAAAGTTGGGGAGTATCTCTGTCTGCCCACGCTCGACGCCGACGCACCCACGCCCGAAGCGCTACAAACCGCTATCGCCGCTATCCAAGCCTCCTCTGGCCCCGTCTATGTCCACTGCGCCGCCGGGCATGGCCGCTCTGCCACGATAGTTGCTGCTGTCTTAATTACACGCGGACTCGCCAGAGATGCAGACGAAGCGGAAGCCCAAATGCAGAAAATTCGACCTGGTGTACGCCTCACGCCACCCCAGCGCCGCTTGCTCTTTCATTCTTTCCCATCTGTCCCATGAAGCGGGTACAATAATTACCATGCAGAACCTGATGCCTCCCGTGGCGACAATTGTCCCGACTACCCACACGATCCACGGCGATACCCGCACCGATAACTATCGCTGGTTGCAAGATAAGACCAGCGCCGAGGTGATTGCCTATCTCAATGCCGAGAATGACTACACCAAGTCCGTGATGGAGCCGACCGAGGCGCTTCAGAAAACGCTCTACGATGAGATGCTCTCTCGGATTCAGGAGACCGATCTCTCCGTGCCCTACAAATACGGCGACTGGCTCTACTATGTCCGCACCGAAGAGGGCAAGCAGTACCCGATCTACTGCCGCAAGCAAGGCGATGAGTGCACTGAAGTCGTGACTTTAGATGTGAATGTACTGGCGGAAGGCGAGAAGTTTATGTCCGTCGGGGCCTATGCCATCTCCGATGATGGCAATCTGCTGGCCTACACCACCGATAACACGGGCTTTCGTGAGTACACGCTCCGCATCAAGAACTTACAGACCGGCGAGCTGCTGCCTGATGTGATCGAGAAAGTGGATGGCGTGAGCTGGGCGGCGGACAGCAAGACTCTCTTCTATGTGACCGAGGACGAGACCAAGCGTCCCCATGAGATCTATCGGTACGTCATTGGCTCCCCCGCGAGCGGGGGCGGGGGGGGCACGCTGATCTACGCGGAACCAGATGCACTCTACCGCGCCTTTGCCTACCGCTCACGCGACAAGAAGTTTCTCTTTGTGGGCTCAGCCTCTTCGACAACGACGGAGCTTCACTACTTAGAGACGGACAATCCCACCGGTGAGCTGACCGTGATCCTGCCGCGTGAAGAGAACCATGAGTACTACGCCGAGCATCGTGACGGGCTCTTCTATCTGCGTACCAACAAAGATGCCCTGACCTTTAAGCTGATCGCCACACCCGTGAGCGCCCCGGAGCCGCTGCACTGGAGCGACGTGATTCCCTACCGTCCTGAGGTTGGCCTCGAAGACTTCGATCTCTTCTCCGGGCACCTGGTCGCCAGCGAGCAGGCCGACGGGCTCCCGCAGCTTCGGGTTCTTGACTTTTCCACCGGCGACGAGCACACGATCAACTTCCCAGAACCGACCTACAGTGCCTCCAGTGATGTCAATCGCGAGTTTGACACCACGATTTTCCGGTTTCGGTACTCGTCGCTGGTAACGCCCTTGTCGGTGTTTGACTACGATCTTAGCTCTCGTGAACGGACTCTGCTGAAAGAGACTCCCGTGCCCGGTGGCTGGGATCGGACGCAGTATGTCAGTGAGCGGCTCTTTGCCACGGCGGGCGATGGAACCAAGATTCCCCTCTCGATTGTCCGGCATAAAGACACACCCGTGGATGGGACGGCAGCGTGTGTCCTCTATGGCTACGGCTCGTATGGAATCATCATGCCTGCCTCATTCCGCACCGGGATTTTCTCACTACTGGATCGAGGCGTGGTCTATGCCATCGGGCATATCCGAGGTGGCGGTGAGTACGGCAAGCCCTGGCACGATGCGGCCAAGCTAATGTTCAAGAAAAACACCTTCACGGACTTCATTGCCTGCGCCGATTTTCTGGTGGAGCAGGGCCACGCGGATCGTGAGAAGCTGGCGATCATGGGAGGAAGCGCAGGAGGGCTGCTGATGGGAGCGGTCGTCAATCTACGCCCCGATGTTGCCAAGCTCTGCCTGAGCTACGTCCCGTTTGTGGACGTCATCAACACGATGCTGGACGACACCCTGCCTTTAACGGTAGGCGAGTATCTGGAGTGGGGCAACCCCAACGAGCCCGAGGCCTACGCCTACATGAAGTCCTACAGCCCGTATGATCAGCTCGAAGCCAAGCCCTACCCGACGATGCTCGTCAAGACAAGCCTCAACGACTCGCAGGTGATGTACTGGGAGCCTGCTAAGTACGTCGCCAAGCTCCGCACGCTCAAAACCGACTCGAACCCGCTCCTTCTGCACTGCAACATGGACGCGGGCCACGGGGGGGCATCCGGTCGCTACGACGCCCTCACCGAAGCCGCTTTCGACTACGCATTTCTGCTCACACAGCTCGGACTGGTTTAGGTTTCACTATGGCCGATCTCTTTATCCTAAAAACATCGCTGCTGGAAGCCCTGAAGCCTAAGCGGTTGGCAACAGCGCTCCTAATGCTACTGCTCCCGGCACTGGCGGCGATTGTCTGGCGCGCGGTGACACCGGGGGATCGCTTTGACCCGGCAGAAGCCTACAACACGCTGGCGGCCTACTTTGTCTTTGGCTTCACCCTGACGATTCTCTCGGTGATCTATGGAACCGGGGCGCTCTCGGCAGAGATTGAGGGAAGGACGATTGTCTATCTGCTGACCCGGCCCATCCCCCGCTGGCGCTTGCTGCTGATGAAGCTCATCGGAGCCTGGGCAGGGATTACGGTGACGGTCTCTCTCTCGGTGATCCTGCTTGGCTTTGCCGTCTATGGGATGAAGCCGGAGTGGGGGCGCATTGTCTCCGACCTGAAAATTATCCCGGTCGGGGCGCTGGCGTACTCCTCGCTCTTTCTCTTCTTTGCAACCCTGATGACAAAGCCCCTGATCTGGGCGCTACTCTACGGCTTTGGCTGGGAAAATATCGCGGCTCTCTTTCCCAGTGGCTTTGCCCGGCTCTCCGTGCTCTCTTACTTGCGCGTGCTGGCTCCGCATCTCAAAGAAGTCGTTGGGGCGAGCGAGGGAGGCGAGGATGTCTCTAATATCTTGCTCCGGGCCAATCCGCTGGCGATCACGCCGACGATTGCTTGGGTGACGGTCAGTATTCTCACGGTTCTCTCCCTCGGGCTTGCCTTGTTTTGCTTTAGCACCCGCGAGTACGTCCCGCGTGAAGAAGGCGGCTAGTCTAATCGTATGCTCCGAAAAGGCTTTGTGCAGCAGCAGATAGAGGGCCTCTCTCAGGCTCTGGCGGCGATCTTCGGGATCGAGCTGACAAAAGAAGATGTGGTCAAGCGCCTCGGGACCTCGTGCAAGAACCTCACGGGGCTAGACTTGGACACGCTCCTGCGGCTGGACGACACCTCGCTTTTGGGGATGTTCTCGGGCGGCGACCGAACCCGCACCGCAGGCAATGCCTTTGTCGCGGCGCAGTTTCTCCTCCAGCGCGCCAAAGCGGAGCCGCTGCAGGGGCGGGTGGCTCGCCGAAAAGCGCTCTTGCTCTACGCCGAAGCCCTCGCGTTGGAGTCGTCACTGCGCTCCTCGGAGTTCCTGGCGGAGTTCGAGGCGCTGCTCATGGAAGTCGAGTCCACGGATCGCACGGCGCATATTCTGCGACAAGCCGCGCGGGCAATGGAGGCACTGGGCTACTACGATCGCGCCGAGAACTACCACTTTCATCTGCAAGATAGCCATATTGACCACGCCGCCGATGGGACCCGTGAGTTTTATGGACGCCTCTTAGAGCTGCCCGACCACGAGCTAGAAGCCGGTGGCCTCCCCCGTGATGAGATCCAAACCGCTCTCTCTGAGCTTTTGGAGACATTAAAGTGAAGTTCTTCCGGCAGTGGGCGGGGGTAATTGCCTCCCTGATTCTGGCAGGCTCTGGCTTTCTGGTCAGCTTTGGCAAGGAGGCGCACTACTTTGGCCTGATACTGGGCTGTGTCGGGCTGGTTGCCGCCGCGTGGCAAGCCTGGCAGGTCAAGAAAGAAATGGGCGACCCATACGATCTCAACAAGCTCTGGGACTCGCCCCTGCCAGAAGACATCCAGCCCGAAGCTGCCGACTACGAGCCCGATCAAGCCTACTGCCACCGCTGCGGCCATATCGTCCCCGACGACTTCGCACGCTGCCCCGACTGCGGTGAGCCCGTTCGGTAAGCTCTGCCCCTCCCTGCCCTGAGGGAGGGGAGACGCGAGTCTTACGAGTGGTTGGGTGGGTTCTCAGGCCGCATCAGGGGGAAGTAGATAATGTCGCGAATGCTTTGTGCGCCGGTAAAGAGCATCGCGACGCGGTCTAGGCCCATCCCAAAGCCGCCGGTGGGGGGCATTCCGTACTCTAAGGCGCGGATATAGTCCGCATCGTAGGGATGTGCCTCTTCATCACCCGCGGCGGCCTGCCCCGCCTGGAACTCGAAGCGCTCTTTTTGGTCAATCGGATCGTTGATCTCTGAGAACGCGTTGCCGGTCTCGCGGCCCGCGATGTAGCACTCAAAGCGCCGCGTGAGATGCGGCTCACCCGGTTTTTTGCGTGCGAGGGGGCTGGTCTCGTAGGGGAAGTCCGTGATGAACGTCGGCTGTATGAGCGTCGGCTCCGTCAGAATCTCATTGAGCTTCTCGATAATACCGCCCACAGTGTTCTCTTTTTCAGGGGAGCCGCCCACACGCGCAAGTGCCGCCTTGGCGCTGGCAAGGTCTAGGAGCTCGGTGCGGGAGATGCGGCCTCCCGAGTTTTCCTCAATGCCTTGAAGCATCGGAAGGCGACGCCAGGGTTTGGAGAAGTCAATCTCGGTGCCATCAGGGAGCGTGAGAGTATCTCCGCCGATCACCGTGTTGCAGATGTGGCGGAACATCTTCTCGACAATATCCATCATGCCCTCTAGGTTGGTGTAGGCTTCGTAGAGTTCAAGAAGGGTAAACTCCGGGTTATGATCGCTGTCTACTCCCTCGTTGCGGAAGACCCGCCCGATCTCATAGACTTTCTCGATTCCTCCGACAATCAGGCGCTTGAGAGGCAGCTCCAGCGAGATGCGTAGGTGCATTTCGAGCTTTTCAGCATTGTGAAGCGTGTTAAAGGGCCGCGCCGCCGCGCCGGTTGCCTCCGTCACCAAGACAGGGGTCTCGACCTCTAGGTAGTCTACACTATCAAGATACTCCCGTACGGCGCGGGTAACTTGCATGCGCTTCTTCAGCGTCTCACGGGCATCGCGGTTGACAAAGAGGTCCACATAGCGCTGTCGGTAGCGGATCTCGACATCTTTGAGCCCACCCTGAACCCGCTTTTCGCCATTTTTATAGTAGACCTTAGGAAACGGCGGCTGGCGCAAGGCTTTAGCAATCAGCTCAAGCTTGGTGACGCGCACGGCCCAGTCGCCTTTTTGGGTCTGGAAAACCTCGCCCTCTACTCCCACAAAATCGCCGAGGTCCACGAACTCCTTGACATAGTCCTGGATCTCGGTCGCATCGTCTTTAGAGACGAAGACTTGACCGTCGCCCGACTCGTCTTGCAGACCCAGAAACGGCAGGCGCAGGCTACTCACACGCCCTGCCACTTTAACCATGGTTCCGGCCAGCGTCTCATGTTTCTCTCGTATCGCCTGAAGAGAGCACGAGCGCTCCCAGACCTCATGGGCAAAGGGATCACGTCCCTGCGTGCGCAAGGCTTCCCGTTTTCGGAGCCGGTCCGGGTGGACGGCATTCATGGCATGCTCTTCTTCCGTCAGGGCACGCTCAGAGTGAATAATTGCATTCTCGTCAGTTGTCACGATCACTATTGTATCGCGTCTATCTTTGAGGTATAGTTACTAGTGATGGGCGATCAAGTGGGGTTTCGAAATTTTGTCATGGGGCTGTTTCATAGTGGTTCGTCTTACGTACCGTTATTGGTAATACGGAAGAAGCAGGAACCAATCTCGCCATTTTTCAAAAATGAACTTCCGGGAAAATAAACCGTCTTTTAGGATAAAGGTTAAAACTATATGAAAATTTTTGTCATGTCAGTTATCAAAATCAGCCTCTTATTGGTTGTTGCATTGGATCTTACGGCATCAAAAGCGAATGCTTACATTGATCCTGGAGCCGGTAGCTATGCTTTTCAGGTCGCTTTAGCAGGAATGGCAGGCTTACTCGTCAGTAGTAAGCTTATTTTCCAGAAAATCCGTTTGTTTTTTTTAAGTAGAACAGCATCTTCTAAAGAAGAGCAGTCAGGTACTAAGGATAGCACTTCGGTTGGGAAATAATATCTCGGAGCAGAATCGTCATCCGGCATCGTTTCGTGATCCCGATGGGTATGTGTATTATCAAGGGGATTCCATCCTACGATACATTTGTTCTGGCTACTTAGAAACCTACAAGTCCTGTGTTTCTTCTGGTTTTTTTCAAACGCTCTTTGATAAGTCTATTTTAATTTATCATGAAGAAATCGAGCGTGGTGATGATCATGTCATTATTAAGCCTGAAATAATTGATTTTTGCTCTTATCCATATGAGTGGTGTTTTAGTCAGTGGAAAGATGCTTCACTTCTGACACTTAGTCTACAAAAGATAGCATTAGAGTTTGGTTTCACGCTTAAAGATGCTAGTGCATTTAATGTGCAGTTCCATAAAGGTCGCCCCGTTTTTATTGATACTCTCTCGTTCGAGCCTTACATCGAAGGAAATGCGTGGGGAGCCTACCGTCAGTTTTGCGAGCATTTCCTGGCTCCTCTAGCTCTGATGGCCTTAAAAGATATCCGTCTCGGGACACTGTTCCGTATCTTCATTCATGGCATTCCCTTAGACCTTGCTGTCTCTTTGTTGCCTATCCAGGCGCGGTTTAATCCTAATCTTTTAGCCCATCTCTACCTTCATGCATCCTCGCAAAAGCGACTCGAGAATCGTCCTGGTGATGCACCCGCTCGTGCAGATATCGCCATTTCGCGCAAGAGTCTACAGGGCATTTTGGAGAGCTTGGAGATGGCTATTCGGAGCCTGAGCTGGAAGCCGGCAGGCACGGAGTGGGGAGATTACTACGACAAGACCAACTACACCGACGCCGCGCTTTTAACAAAGCGCGAGCTTGTCGGAGAGTTTCTATCCAAGGTCACACCAGCTCCTAAAACGGTCTGGGACTGCGGAGGCAATACGGGCTTTTTTAGTCGTGTTGCCAGTGAGCAGGGAATGTTGACACTTTGTCTTGATATAGATCCCGCAGCGGTGGAGCAGAACTATCACCAGGTACGTACAAAGGGTGAGACATTTCTCCTGCCGCTTCTGCAAGATTTTACGAATCCCAGTGCAGATCGTGGGTGGAATCAAGAGGAGCGAACTTCCTTGCTAGGCCGAAAGTCGGCAGATGCTACTTTTGCTCTGGCACTGATCCATCACTTAGTCATTGGCAACAATGTGCCTCTCGTAAAAGTCTCCGAGTTTTTTACACAGATCTCACCCTGGTTAATTATTGAGTTTGTCCCGAAAGAAGACTCTCAAGTCAAGCGACTTCTTGCACATCGCAAGGATATCTTCCCTGACTACAACGAACAAGGTTTTGAAAAAACCTTTTCCGCGCATTGGAAGCAAGTAGATAAAGTGCTCATTCCAGGAACGAAGCGAACTCTCTATCTTTTCAAGGAAAAGTAAATGGTAAGGAGATTGCATAATTTCTTTTTATTTTTGGTGCCATTGCTGTTTGTATATCCGAAAGTTATCGGGTTTTTTATTTTGAATGTCGGTGAAGTTCCTAATGATTATTATATTCGTCCTGTTGTTTTTATTTTTATTTTAAATCTAATTTTATATCTAATTTTATGTTTGATATTTAAAAATGAAAGCGTAAAAATTTGTTTATCGATATGTATTGTTTTTGTATCTCAATTTTCATTTGGAAAATTTAATGAGATTTGCATTGATATATTTGGTGGTAGGTTTGGCGTTTTTTTTCAGGTTTTTATATTTTATATATTGGTTCTCTTATGTGTTTTTTTTGTTTCTAAAATTAAAAAGATATCACCAAAAATTGGTGATGCCTTGTTCGCTTGCGGTATGGTTATTTTATTTACCTCGATTGCTCCTTTATTTCAAAACAGATATATTAAATCATCTGGCAAGGGGATTAATAGTGATTTTAAAAGAGTTAATGCGGCTTTTAAAGAAAATATATATTTGATAGTGTTAGATTCTTATACGCGACAGGATAAAATGCGTGAAATATATGGTGGTGATAATTCGAATTTTATACTTGGGCTTAGGAATAAAGGTTTTTTTGTTGCGAATAAGAGTATGTCTAATTATGAAAGGACGAAATTTTCAGTTCCATCATTTTTGAATATGAATTATATCGATGATATAAATCTTACTGGAGTTGCTTCTGCATATAGCTCGCAGTGGGCAGAAAAGGCAATGGAGAAAACTACATTCGTAGAATTCTGTGAACAGGCTGGTTATCAGCTTTATACGATTAATAGTGGAGTAAGGTTTACGAATATTAATGAATCAAAAATTTTATATTCCCCATGGCTCTCAGATAAGTCACTATTGTTCGAATTGTTTACAAAGCCAATTACATCGCTTGAATACCAGATTTTTGGAAGAACCCTGTTATTGTTATCTCGGAAGCAAGTGGAAGAAAAAGAACTA
>NZ_CBAYMC010000153.1:0-10656 GCF_964826245.1 Armatimonas sp.
CTAAGTGCTTGCAGGTGTCCAGAACCGCCTTGTGCTCGGTGACGACCGTGATGATGTGATCGCCCTTCTCGGCGTACATCTCGGCGACTCCCTTGATGGCGAGGTTGTTCGATTCGGTAGCGCCCGACGTGAAGATAATCTCCTTCGGGTCTGCACCAAGCACTTTGGCAAGCTGGGCACGGGCAATATCAATCGCCTCTTCAGCAGCCCAGCCAAAGCTGTGACTGCGTGAGGCGGCATTGCCATAGACCTCGGAGAAGTAGGGAAGCATGGCCTCCACGACACGGGGATCCGTTCGCGTGGTGGCATTGTTGTCGAGATAGATAGGTAGTTTGACGCTCATAATTTTTTATTTTTGGGCCATGATGAGAGGCACCGTATTTTCAAAACGGCGGCCCCGAAGTGGCTCTGGTGCAAGCACATCGGCGAGGGTCATCTGGCGCAGAATATCTGCCATCTGCTCCTGGATGCGGGCTAGAGGGCCACGCAGGTGACAGTGGCGCGCCTGTTGGCAGCCATCAAGTCCAGACTCCTCCCAGCACTGTGCAATGGCGAGGGGGCCATCGGTCGCCTCAACAATCTCCGCGATAGAGATCTGAACGGCCTCACGCCCTAGCTGATAGCCCCCCGTGGGGCCTGGTACCGAGATCATGAGCTTGCGTTTCGCAAGAGCCTGCATCACCTTGGCCAAAAGCTCGGCGGGAATCTCGTAGCGCTGTGCAATCTCACGTGGCCCCACAAGGCGATCTGTCCCCTCGGTGGCGAGAAAACAAAGAGCAAGAAGGGCATAGTCTGTCTTTTTAGTAAACGTGAACACGGCGTTTGAAGTTCCCGAATTCTTTAGTCGCCGACTGAATTTGTCGCCAACCGTAAGACATAGTATCGGCTCTGGAAACCGCTGTCAAGAGCGGGAATGATTCGCAATAAAAAATAGAACGAATGTTTGAATTGCGTCGGGAAACGGCCCTATGTTATAATCGGCTATCCTGATCTTCAATAGGGTCGGGCACTTAAAGAGTTTACTTCGGCGGGGGCAGGTTGAGAGTACCAATTTCAGTGTTGAAACGACACGATTCATACCACATGAGAACACCCGTCATTGCGACAGGCCCGAGGTTACTACGGGAAATCGCTGGCATCATTAACCGTCTGACTCTAGACGGAAACTTCGGGGAGGGTTGACTCAAATGGCACATGTACGCAAAAGTCTCGCGGACATTCTCCTAGAGAAGCAGTTTCTCACAGCCGCGCAGTTAGAAGAAGCCAAGGCCGTTGGCGGAGATCTACGCAAGTCTGTGGTGGATAAAGGCTTCGCCATGGAGGTGGATGTGTATCAGTGTTGGGCGGAGTCTGAAGGGCTCCCGTTTGTTGATATCACCAAGCACAAACCAGAATCATCGGCGCTGAACGTCGTTCCACAGAATATCGTCATGCGCCACAAGGCGATCCCGGTTCGCAAAGATGGTCAGACACTCTATGTCGCGATGGCCGATCCACGCAACGTCCCGGCGATAGATGACATCAAGGTCGCCTCTCGCGTCCCCATTGTGCGTGCTCTTGCGGCGGCTCCTACGGATATTGAAGCCGCAATTAAAGAGAACTACGGCGCGGCTCTGACCGCTCCTACAGCGGGTGCGGCGACAGCAGTGGTCAAGTCCAGTGGTGGTGCTGCCCAGCCTGGTGTGAGCATGAAGGACATGAGCTCCCTCATCAATACCATTGTGGACTCCAAAGGGGGAAGCAAGGACGATGAGATCGGGGTTGAGGGCGACGACGAGAATGCGGCACCTATTATTCGAATGGTCAATGCGATTCTCTCCAATGCCATTGATATGGGGGCCTCAGATATCCACATGGAGCCGTTCCGCCGGAGCATGCGTGTCCGCTACCGAATTGATGGTGTTCTCCGCGAGGTAATGCCGATTCCCAAGCTGATCCAGAACTCCGTAGTGGCCCGCTGTAAGATCATGTCCGAGATGAATATCGCGGAGAAGCGTGTTCCTCAGGACGGTCGTATTGGGCTTCAGCACAACAAAAAAGACTACGACATGCGTGTCTCTTGTCTGCCGTCTATGTATGGTGAGAAGATCGTCATGCGTATTCTTGATAAATCGTCAACCCAGATTGGTCTGGAGCGCCTTGGTTTCCGCCCTGAGATCATGGTGCCTCTGGAGCAGCTCGTCGAGCAGCCTAACGGAATGTTTATCGTGACGGGGCCAACCGGATCGGGCAAGACCACCACTCTCTACTCGGTGCTCCACAAACTCAACAAGATCGAGCGAAATATTATCACGGTTGAAGATCCCGTTGAGTACGAGCTTATGGGAGTCACCCAAGTTCAGATCAATAAAAAAGCGGGTCTGAACTTTGGCAACGCGCTGCGTTGTTTCTTGCGTCAAGACCCGGACATCATCATGGTGGGGGAGATGCGCGACCTTGAGACGGCAGACATCGCGGTTGAGTCCGCGCTTACGGGCCACTTAGTGCTCTCCACGCTGCACACCAACGACGCGCCATCTGCGACGATGCGTCTTGCGGACATGGGGGTGGAGCCGTTTCTCATTGCGGCGACCCTGATTGCGATTCTTGCCCAGCGCCTTGGTCGTACGGTCTGTGCCAGCTGTAAAGAGAGCTACCAAGGAACGACCCGTGAGCTGCTTCCCTTTAACTTTGGCAAGCCCAGTGTCTTCGAGGCAATGGAGGAGTTTGGCCTGGATAAGACCGACCTGGATCAGCCAGTCACCCTCTACCGAGGACGCGGCACAGGCTGTGATGTCTGTGGCGAGACCGGCTATAAAGGCCGTACGGGGGTTCACGAGATGCTCACCATGAACAATGATATCGCGGATCTGATTGTGCGCCGTGCCTCGTTGGGAGATATCACGGAGGGCGCTACCCGCAACGGAATGATGAAGATGCGTGAAGATGGACTGATTAAAATCTTGCGTGGGATTACCGATATTGCCGAAGTCCGCCGCGTCGTCTTTACTGCAGGAGAAGGATAAAGTTATGTCAACCCCAGGACCGGATCAAGTTCCCCAGCCAGAGCGAATGGTGGGGGCAGGAGGCGGGCGTGTGCGCTCGCTGGAAGATGCCCACATTGATGAGCTCCTGCACCTGGTTTTTGAAACCAAAGGCGCTTCTGACCTCCATATCGCCGCAGGGCTCCCGCCGGTTATTCGGGTGGATGGTAAGCTCCTCCAGGCTCCCTACGAGTCCTTTACCCCGCAGACCAGCCAGCGCATCAACTACGATATCCTAACCGACGAGCAGATCCAGAAGTTCGAGTCTACGATGGAGCTGGACTTCTCGTATGCACTGGGCCGAGCATGTCGCTTCCGCGTGAACCTCTACCGTGATCGAGGAACCGTGGCGGCGGCATTTAGAACCATCCCTACTAAGATTCCGACCCTGGAAGACTTGAAACTCCCGCCGGTTGTCGAGAAGATTGCGCACAATACCCGTGGTCTGGTGCTGGTCACCGGTCCGACGGGCTCGGGCAAGTCCACGACACTGGCTGCGATGCTCAACGACATCAACCTGAACCGCTCGGAGCATATCCTGACGGTCGAGGATCCGATTGAGTATCTCCATAGCCACAAGATGTCCGTGGTGAACCAGCGCGAGCTAGGACAAGACACGAAGAGCTTTGCCAACGCCCTGCGTGCCGCTCTCCGAGAAGACCCGGATGTCATTCTGGTGGGGGAGATGCGAGATCTTGAAACCATGTCGCTCGCCGTCTCGGCGGCGGAAACGGGCCACCTTGTCTTTGCGACCGTCCACACCAACTCAGCGGCCTCCACTGTTGACCGTATCGTGGACTCCTTCCCGCCCGGACAGCAGGAGCAGATCCGCCTGCAGCTCTCCAACAACCTGATTGCCGTGCTTACCCAGCAGCTTCTGCCCCGCATTGGGGGAGGTCGTGTCTGCATTCAGGAGATCATGATCGCCACACCCGCGATCCGCAACCTGATCCGTGAAGCCAAGGCCCACCAGATCACGTCCATGATCCAGACCTCGGGAAATATCGGAATGCAGACCATGGACATGTGTCTGCGTGATATGACCATGAAGGGCGTCATCACGAAGGAGAATGCGCTTGCCAAGGCCATGAACCGCACCGAGCTGGAGAACATGCTCATGCAGGCCGAGATGGTGGTGGCTCAAGGCGGAGAAACCGCCAAGAACCGCCGTATGTAGTTTTAACAGTGCGAGTCTAGCGAGCCTCCTGTGTTTGAGCACAGGAGGCTCTTGTCTTTTCAGGTAAGATAAGCCCATGCCGTTTTTCGCCGCTCCGCCTCCTGCAATCACCCTCACGATAGATGCGCGTGAGGTAAGTAGCAAGCAAGTTGTCCATGTGAAACTGCGCTTCCCCGTGAAGCCAGGGCCGCTGACTCTGGAGTATCCCAAGTGGATTCCTGGAATGCATGAGCCCGTCGGGCCGGTGCAGAATGTGGTGCGGCTGGGCTTCTTGGCAGGTGGAAAGAGTGTTGCGTGGCGGCGCGATGGCTACGATAGCTATGCCTTCCAGCTTACCGTACCCGCAGGAGCCAAAGAGCTAGAGGCGCACTTTGACTATCTTCCCCGGCAAGGCGATACCGACGAGATCGCCTATGGGGTGGCAGCGACCGCGAATCTGGCGGTGATCAATCCCAGTGCGCTCTTTCTGGCACCACGGGGTGCCGATATCCGCACGACACAGCTTGCCCCTACTCTCCTACTGCCCGACGGCTGGCAGAAGGCGACATCGCTACCGAGCACTCCCACAGTCTCACTGGAGCGCCTCGCCGACTCTCCGATCTTTGCGGGAAAGTACCTCAAGCGCTTCGAGCTACCCAGCCCGGATGGCGTCTCGCACACACTGGCGGTGATTGCCGATAGCGACGAAGGAGCGACTCCCAATGCCCATGTGCTCGCCTGCATGAAAAAGCTCGTCACGGAGAGTGCAGCACTCTTCGGGGCGCGGCACTACGATAAATTCAATTTCCTGCTCGCGCTCACCACGGGGCTGCCGCAGTATGGCCTGGAGCACCATGAGTCCACGGTCAATGTTCTGCGGCCCAATGCGCTGGGGGATGGCACAGGAGTGCCCGGACAGTGGAATGCGAATCTCTTACCGCACGAGTATGTCCATAGCTGGAACGGCAAGTTTCGGCGTCCGTATGGCCTCGCAGGCAAGACCTTCAACCAGCCGCTCTCGACGGACTTGCTCTGGGTCTATGAGGGCATGACGGAGTATCTGGGAGAGATCTTGATGGTGCGCTGTGGCTTCTATCCCTTTGAGGCCGAGCGGGAGCACCTGCGGCAAACGCTCCTCTCGCTGGATGGGCGTGAGGCACGCAAGTGGCAGTCGCTCCGTGAGGCAGCACTGGCCTACCCCCTGATCGCGAGCAAGGGTGATGGCAAGCGGCTGAGGCTCTCCAACGATGTCTACTACGAGAGCATGCTCCACTGGCTGGAGGCCGATGCGCTGATTCGTCAGAAGAGTAATGAGAAGCTCTCGCTGGACGATTTTTGTCGGCGCTTCTTTGGGGGGATCAATCGTGGTTCGGAAGTGAAACCCTACACCGAAGACGAGCTTGTTGCGGCACTGAAGGCAACCCTGCCCACCTATAACTGGGCTGAGTGGCTTCACAGTCGCTTTGACTCACTCGACACACGAGCGCCCCGCCTCGGTCTGGAGCTCTCGGGCTGGCCGGAGCGCCTTGGGGAAGTCCACGACCCCAAGCGCGAGCGTGAGACCCTCACGGACTTCCGCTCTTCGCTGGGATTTCGGGTGCAGGAAGGAAAGCTCGTCGCCATCGAACCCGACTCATTTGCCGCCCAAGCAGGGTTGAGTGTCGGCAACACGCTCACGCTCCTCAATGGCCAGCCCTTCACCAGCACGCTGCTACGTGACACGATCCGGGCCTCCAAAACACAAGCGACAGTGCTTAACTTTCAAGTGGACGGTGTGCGCAGTGTCAAGTTCGACTATCTGGGAGGGGAGCGCCTCTCCCTGCTGGAGCGTGTAAAAGAGACACCTGACAGGCTATCTGGAATTTTCATGAAAAAAAATTTAATTTATCCTTGACGACTAAAGGGATATAGGTTATGATTCTCGTCAAGCGGTTATCAGTTATAAAAACATAATGAAAAGTTGATCGCACCTTCGAACACAGGTTGTTTCCTAAACTAAACCTTTGCGAGGTGTAAAGAATGTCTCATCATCAAAAGCGATCTGCGTTTACGCTGATCGAGTTACTGGTTGTTATCGCTATAATTGCGATCTTAGCAGCGATTCTCTTCCCCGTGTTTGCGCAAGCGCGCGATAAAGCACGTTCTGTCTCTTGTCTCTCCAATATGCGCCAGCTTGGCACTGCGTTCATGATGTATCTACAAGATTATGATGAAACCGTTTTGCCACGCTATCAGGCATGTCCTAGTACGGGGCCTACGGGCCCTACCCAGAAGCTATGGACGGATACCATGATGCCTTACATCAAAAATAAGCAGATTTTTGTTTGTGGGTCGGCACAAAATACAAGCTACTGCGATCAGTGGACGCAATGGGATGCCACCATTCCTGCAACAAATAACCGTGGGCGGCTCTCTATTGGTTATAATCAGACCATCAGTGGCTGGTACAATACCACACCTGATGGTTGTGGGGCAATGATTCTACCGAGTATTCCCTCTATTCAGTATCCTGCGAAGAACGTGATGTTCGCAGACTCTGTTTCGGGTGATCTTGGGGGTGGATTCCGTGGCTATCTCTTTGGTAATACGGGTCTCAATGTTCCCTATACGGCAACATCCGCAGGGAGTATCGGGGCACGCCATCAAGAGGGGACGAACCTGACATTTTTTGATGGTCATGCCAAGTGGTACAAAGGAACTGCGCTTCTCTGGAAACCGAATGCGACGATTAACTGTGCAGATACATCCTACTGGTTAAACCCCGCTATGGACATTAATGATGCCCGCGTGAAGTTTAATATTTCGGATTCCTGCTACCCCGATCCATAGGAACTCTTGATGAAAGAAAAAGTGAGCCCTCTGATGCTCATTGTGGTTGGAATCGTTGCGGTCGTGGGACTAGGACTCATGATCTGGAAGCTGAGTAAAGGGGCTTCAAGTGAGGCTCCTGGAGTGATTGTGAAACCAGATAACCCCAACGATCCTAAGTACAAACCCGATCCCAAGCTAGGTCTTGGGGGTGGCGGGGGAGCCTGATCAATTGCCCCTCTCATGCATGGCATGGGAGGGGTTTTTGCTTTCTATGGTGAAGAGAGGAGCATGAAAATCACCGAAGTCCGGGTGATCGTGACGTGCCCCGGACGAAACTATGTCGCTGTCAAGATTCTCACCGATGAGCCGGGTCTGTATGGCGTGGGCGATGCCACGCTCAATGGCCGGGAGCTCGCGGTCGCCGCTGCGCTACAAGAGCATCTCGCGCCACTGCTGATTGGCCGCGACCCCGACCAGATCGAAGACATCTGGCAGATGCTCTTCCGAGGAACCTATTGGCGCGGCGGCCCGGTGCTGATGACGGCGCTCGCCGGGATTGATATCGCGCTCTGGGACATTAAAGGCAAGCGGGCGGGGCTGCCCGTCTACTCGCTCCTAGGCGGTAAGACCCGCGAGGGGGCCTGGGCCTACACCCACTGCGGCGGTCACACGAACGAGGAGCTGGAGGACTCCGTGCGTGCGGCGATGGCCAGAGGCTTCTCGCACATCCGTGTCCAGTGCCCCGTTCCGGGCGCGACCTCGACCTACGGCATGGGCGGTGCCGCTGAAGCCGCGAGTGCGAGCTGGCTGGGAAAAGGCAGCGGCGACGGTGGCTCGATGCCCCACGTCGAGGGAAACTGGGAGCCCGCCAGCTATCTGAGAGTCGTCCCGAAGATGTTTACGTATCTCCGAGACAAGCTTGGCGATGAGCTCAATCTTCTCCACGATGTCCACGAGCGTCTGAACCCGATTCAGGCGGCGCGCCTGGCCAAAGAGCTCGAACCCTACCACTTATTCTTTCTTGAGGACGCCCTGCGCCCCGAGCATAAAGAGAGCTTTCGATTAGTGCGCGACGCCTCCACAACCCCACTGGCGATGGGGGAGCTGTTCCACTCGAAATACGAGTGCCTGCCGCTCTTCACCGAGCAGCTGATTGACTTTATCCGCTGCGACATCGGGCATATCGGGGGGATTACCGAGGCCAAGAAGATCGCCGTCCTAGCGGAGCCTTACTCCATCCAGACCGCGTGGCACGGCCCCGGCGACATCGGCCCGGCGACCCACTGCGCCAATGTGCATGTGGATGTCTCGATCCCCAACTTTGGGGTGCAGGAGATGGTCTTCTTCCCGGAGATCGTCCACGAGGTCTTCCCCGGCGCTCCCGAATATAAAGATGGCAGGCTCTGGCCCTCGGAGAAACCCGGCTTGGGCTGCGACATCAATGAGGAGGCGGCCAAGAAATATCCCTACCAGCGCAACTACCTGCCCGTCTGCCGCCGCGCCGATGGAAGCGTCCACGACTGGTAGGGGAAAATACAATAGGGCTATGGAAAATACAATGCCCCGTGAGGTGGATGAGGATCTGCTTAAGGCTACCGATTATGATGCGGTCTATGCGCTTGGGAGCGTCATCGGCACAGAACCTTCAGTAGCCGGGTGCTTTCCAAAGCCGCTGGAAAGTACGGTCGCGACAGTAGCGAGTACGAAGCCGTCGGTGGTGTGCGAACCAGCAAGCGCAAGAAACCTAAGAGCGCCTAGAGGAGGATCGTGATGCTAAGCTTGTGGCAGGTTCTCCTACTCAGCCTTGCAATCTACTACGGAGTTCTTGTGCCTGCCTGGCTTTACCGGAAATGTACCTGGACTAAGCAGATTGCCATTACTGAGCTAACCCTGGAAACGCTTCCTCCCAAGGTAAAAGAGCACTTTCAGAGCAAAGAAAAGGAGCTACGGACACTGGGGTTCCTCCCGAACTCTTTGCTTCTTTGGGACTATGGAGGCACAGGAAGCGTTATCTATGTCTGGCACTTTGAGCACTCGGAACATGCGGAAGTCGCGCGGCTGGAGGCAGTGGTAGGTTTGGATCGCACCTCGGCTCCTTACTGCTTCGAAGGGGTCTTTGCTCGGTTCCAAAGTGGGCAAAGTATTGAACTTGTCAATGACGATTATTATTGCTTTTGGGCACGTAAATCTAAAGAACAGGTATATGTTCTGGATACGGAGCAAAGTCTCGACTCTCTTTATACACTGCACCAGTTTGCCTGCCAATCTCACCTTCAGCGTTTCCCCGATGATCTTCTCGTTCGGCGTACGTGGACGGTAGAGGAGCGGCGTACCGCGAGCATGGAGATCTCTCTGGATCAGGTTCAAGCAGGTATCCTGCGCTACGAGCCAACCACAGAGGCTTACCGTCTGACGATCCCTGGAGCATACCGCTTGATGCTCTTTACCTACGCTCCTTTTTCAGAGATCATTAAGGCTGAGGTACGCCAGCGTGCCGAGGCTCTCAAAGAAGCGTATCAGAAGTCAAAGGCGATAAAATAGCGCCATGAGCACTACACTCACCGCTGATCCACAAACGGGCCAGGTTCGCTGGACCCGAGAAGGCTTTCGGATGATGGCCGATGCCGGCCTCTTTGCTGATGGCCGCTACGAGCTACTCGAAGGCGAGATCGTTAAAATTATGCCTAACGAACCCCATACGTTTGTCAATATGAAGCTGATCCGCGCTTTAGTGGAGTGCTTTGGCTGGGACTATGTCCGCATGCCTGGCTCACTAAGTGCTGGGGAAAAGAGTGAGCCTGAGCCCGATGCTGCCGTGACGCACCAGTCTGCTGAGGTTTATCTCAAGACTGGCATTCCTCCCGGCAGTGAGTTTCGGCTTGTGGTGGAGGTCTCCGACAGCACGCTCTGGCGGGATAAAGGCCAGAAAGCAAAGCTCTACGCCACCGCAGGGGTTCCCGAGTACTGGGTGGTGAATCTTACTGGGCGCACCGTGATCGTCCACCGCAGGCCCGCCGGGGAGGACTACCAGAGCATCGTCACCTACAACGAAAACGAGTCCATCTCCCCCGAAGCCGCCCCCGAGCACACCATCGCCCTCGCGGAGATTTTTCCACCTCTCCCCGAAGAAACTGCTGACTAGGCGCTCTCTTCGCGGAGCTTGCCTTCGCCCTCAAAGATCAGTCTTCGGGTGGCGACTTTGTCGAGGAAGAATCTATCGTGGCTGACCACTAAGACCGCGCCGGGGAAGTGGATCAGGGCCTGCTCCATGACTTGAATGCTGGGCATGTCGAGGTGATTCGTGGGCTCGTCGAGGATGATCACGGGGGAGCCGGAGAGTAGACACTGCGCCAGCGCGACGCGAGATTTCTGGCCACCGGAGAGCGTCCCGAGCTTTTGCATCCGGTCCATCTCGGAGAATCTGAGCATCTCTAAGAACTTATGGACATGCTTGCGCGGCGCATGAAAGGCCAGTCCGAAGGTGTTGATGGCGTGCGAGAGCGTGTCTTTGGGATCAAGATTTTCGAGGAGCTGGTTGAAGTGGACCGCCTTGACGCCGCCCTCCCAGCGCACCAGACCCGAGTCGGGCGCTTCTTCTCCCGTGAGCAAGCGCAGCAGCGTGGACTTACCGCTGCCGTTGCGCCCGACAATGGCGAGGCGCTCGTT
>NZ_CBAYMC010000154.1:0-10637 GCF_964826245.1 Armatimonas sp.
CGTGCCGGTCTGTGCCTGACCGATCAGATCCTTGCCTTCGAGGAGAACCGGAATGGCCCGTGCTTGAATGGGCGTCGGAGACTCAAAGCCCGCCACCGTAATGGCCGCTAGTAGCGCTTCCGGCAGGCCCAGCTCCGCAAAGCCCGGCAGGGGGATCTCCACAATCGGCTCAGCAGACGGCTTTGGGGCATTTGGGGCAGCAGGGGCAGAGGCTGGCTTGACGGCTCGTGGCTTGGTCACACGCGGCGCTTCGGACTCGCTGGATGCAGCAAACTCCGGCTTTGGTGCAAACTCTGGCTTTGGTTTTGCGGCAGGTTTTGGCGCAAAAGACGGCCTATCCGCGTAGGGAGGTTTGGCACCCGTGGGCTTCTTCGCCGCAGGGCGAGGAGCGGATTTCGGGGTAGTCGGCTTCGCGCCGAAGGGCAGGGATTTCTTCCCTGGCTTAGGATTGTCGTTTTTCTTCACGGAATGGTATATCTCTAATCAGAGGGAATCGCCACAAATGCCCGGCCTTGCCTCTACATCCTGCGAATCGCGGGTTGCACTTTCGCTCACGAAATACTTGGTGGCGTATAATGCTCTATGGCGACTTTCAGAGCAGAACGCGACACGGGCTATCGGGGAATCTGGTACATGAACCAGCCTGTCAAAAGCCCTCTACGCTACAAGTACAGTGGAGGCTTTGCGACCTATCCTCAGCAGCATGTCCCGATCGCGATCTATGCACCAAAAGCCCAGAAGACGTTTTTTGTGTACGGAGCGACGCCGCCGGGGAAGAATACGCTCTGGCATGCGGTGAGCTACTTCGACCATAAGACGGGCACTGTCCCGCGCCCGGCGCTCCTTCTCGACAAGAAAACCGACGATGCCCACGACAACCCGACTCTGGCTATAGATGGCGATGGCTACCTCTGGGTGTTCTCGAACTCCCATGGAACGGGGAGGCCGTCGTTTATTCATCGGAGCGTAAAGCCTTATGAGATAGATGCTTGGGAACGCATCCTTGAGACGAACTTTTCCTATGGCCAGCCCTGGTGGTTGGAGAAGTATGGGTTTATTTTTTTACACACCCGCTACAGCAAGGGGCGGGGGCTTTTCTGCCAGACCAGCCGCGACGGGCGCACGTGGGACGAGCCACAGCCCACGGCTTTTATCGCGCAGGGGCACTATCAGATTAGCTGGCCCGACACCAAGCGCGGCGTGCTGACTACGGTCTTTGACTACCACCCCAGCCCAGGCGGCCTCAACGCCCGCACGAACCTCTATCTGATGCAGAGCCGCGACTGCGGAAAGAGCTGGGCGAGTATCTCCGGCGAGAAACTGACCCTGCCGCTCACCCAGACTCCCAACCCCGCGCTGGTCTTTGACTACCAGAAGGAGGGCAAGCTGGTCTACCTCAAGGATGTTGGCTACGATGCGGCAGGGAGAGTCATCGTGCTCTACCTAACCAGCAAGGGCTTTGAGCTGGGGCCACAGAGTGGCCCGTACCAGTGGTGGACAGCACGCTGGACCGGGACAGGCTGGGAGCGAAATGCCGTCACGGAGTCGGATCATAACTACGATCATGGCTCATTCTATATCGAAGGCGAGGGGCAGTGGCGGATGATGGCGCCCACTGGCCCCGGCCCCCAGCCGGGGACAACAGGCGGTGAGGTCTTTGTTTGGACGACGCAAAACTTTGGGCAGAGCTGGCGCAAGGAGGCATCTCTTACGCCTAGCGCCACTCGAAACCATACCTATGTGCGCCGTCCGCTCGATGCCCATCCGGGCTTCTATGCCCTCTGGGCCGATGGCGACCCACTCGACGATCTGAAAGCACCCCACTTCTCGCAGCTCTACTTTGCGACAAAGACAGGAGCTGTCTTTACTCTCCCGGAGGCAATGCCGACGGAGACGGCTTCCCCCACACCCTACAACTATGCAAAAACTTCCTGAAGGCAAGGGGCTGGCCGCACAGTTCCCCGGCGATAAAGGGATCGCCCGACATGCAGCGGTGATCTTGACAGAGGACTTTGAATCGGGTGATATTGCCTCACTGAAGATGAAGTGGTCGGATATCTCCAATAAAGCAGGCAAGCCGCTGGCACTAGAGAGTAAAGAGGGGCGACGGGCGCTCAAGATCACGGCGACTCTGGGGGAGAACAATGGAGGGCACCTCTTCACACTTCTGCCTCGCGCCACCGAGACACTCTTTGCCCAGTTTTATGTGCGCTTCGAGCCCGATGCCGACTACATCCACCATTTTGTCTGGATGGGAGGGCACAATCCCCCCGTGCGCTGGCCCAACCCACAGGCAGGAAATAAACCCAATGGCGACGATAGGCTCTCTGTGGGTATCGAGCCCTTCGGTTTCAATGGGCGCTACTCGGCCCCGGGCGCGTGGAACTTTTATACCTACTGGCACGAGATGAAAAAGAGCGCCGACAGACGCTACTGGGGCGCGGGAATCGGGCCGGACAAGCCGCTGCTGGTTCCGAAAGACCGCTGGCAGTGTGTCGAGTTCATGACCAAGCTCAACTCCACCCCCGAAAAATCCGATGGCGAGCTGGCGCTTTGGCTCGATGGCAAGCTCGTCCTGCATGTCGCACCGGGCGTGCGCCGTGGTCCATGGACGGGGCAGGGCTTCACGCTTCCTGAGTCTGGCGGCGAGCCTTTCGAGGGGTTTCGCTGGCGCACATCGGATAAGCTCAAGCTCAATAACTTCTGGCTAGAGCACTATGTTACTGAGGAAGCACTGCGGCGAAATCGTAGCCGCCTCAAGCCGACGAACTCGGTCTGGTTCGGTGATATTGTTCTGGCCACGGCGTACATCGGGCCACGCACGGGCACCCCATAAACAGAAATAAACTTTAGTGCAACTTTCTGGACTGAGGACTGTCTCAGGAAGGCAAGATGGAGTTTAGAGAAAGAAAAGTGGCCTCGAAGGGACTCGAACCCCTGACACTCGGTTCCGAAGACCGATGCTCTAATCCGCTGAGCTACGAAGCCAAACACTCCAGACCAAGCGCTGGTAAGCCAATTATATCACGACCCCGAAAAAAAATCTGGGCCTGGTACTAATTCGGGGAACTTTCTTTCTCTTACTTCGTACTACTTAGGAAATTGAGCGGGAGTAGCCGCCGATGATCGGACGAGAGTCCGGGGAGGCACATCGTATGCTGGTGATGGAAACACAAGAAGAAGTAATTGTCCTGACAAGTCAAGGACATCAACGAATCGAAGAAGAGCTGAATCGTCTGGTGACGGTGGACCGTCACGAGGTAGCGGCTCGAATCCGGGATGCAAAGGACTACGGCGAGCTCACCGAGAACGCTGAGTATGAAGCGGCCAAGAATGCTCAAGCCTTTGTTGAGGGGCGCATCATGGATCTCAAGAGCATTGTGGGACGTGCTCGGATTCTCCGTGACTCCGATATCCCGACGGATCATGTCGGGCTGGGAAGCATTGTGACAATCCAGGATAAGAACTTTGGCGACGACTGGACGGTTACTTTAGTCTCGTCCTACGAAGCGGATCCGGATCGGGATCTTCTCTCCGATGAGTCGCCGATTGGCAAAGCACTTCTGCGCAAGCATGTTGGAGAGAGCGTCGAAGTGAAGACCCCTGATGGTCTTATTGCCTACGAAGTGACATCTATTACAAAGTAGGCTTGCCGCTGAGGCCAGCTAGTATCCCCGCCTGCGATGTGGTTGGGCGGGGAGCAGGGCGCAGTCGAAACGAGGTCGCCTCTTCTGTACCCAGAGTCAGTGTTGCTTGCTGAGTCACTCCACTGCGCTGGTAGGTCAGCCGCAGAGTATCTCCAGGTTTCTGCGTGGTAAACGCCCCCCCGAGCAGCGCTTCTAGCGGCTGACCATCCACACTCAGAATCACATCGCCTGGCAGTAAACCCGCCTTGGCGGCAGGTCCTTGTGGCGTGACGATCCCGATTTTGGCTTGGCCCACTTGGGAAAGATCCCAGCCAATCCCTAAAGTCGCCGACTTGCTCACCGCCGCTTCCGCCAGAATCCCGCCGGCTGCAAGCTGCTCTATGATTTGTAGCTCGTCGGTGGAGCGAAGTGCCCGCTCAAAAAAAGACGAGAGATCGCTCTTGGCAAGCCGGGAGGCCGTTCGCTCAATCTCACCTTCGGCGTAGCCCCGACCACTCTTCTGACACTGCGCAAGGAGGTCTTTGAGGACATCTATCAGCCCGATCGTATTGGCCGTGCGCTTACGCAGCTCAATGTCTAGGAGCAGGCCTACCACCAACCCCTTATTGTAGTAAGAAAGCCCTCCGTAGCCCTCTGACTCTTCTTGGCTCTCCCAGACTTTAGAGGATGTCTCTTCCAAGGTGACCCGGTGACGTGAGGGATTACTCTGAAGCTGGGTAAGCTGCTCGGCCTGATAGCCGAGCCAGAACCGCTGTGTTCCCAGTCCCGCCATCACGGTTAATAGAGGTGCGAAGTAGTCCGTCACGCCCTCGGCAAACCAGAGATCTCTTACCCGAACCGGGCGCATGTAGTCAAATGGCCCCAGAGCCGCAGGACGGATGCGCTTAATGTTCCAGGCATGGATAAACTCATGCGCCACAATGGTGAGATTCTCCGCATCAGGCTGCCGCAAGTTCGACGGGTCTAGCCGCAGTACCGTGCTATTGAGGTGCTCTAGTCCTCCAAAAAAGCTACCCTCGCGCGAAAAGTGAAAGAAGAAGACATAGCGCTCAAACGGAGCCCCACCAAAGACCTGGATGCCCGCTTGGGCGATCTTAAAAACGCTCTCGGCCCAGCGTGCATAGCGCGTCGGATCGCCGCCGGTAAACACCACGGAGAACGGAGTACTCTGGATCGTGCGGTCTATGCGTGTGAACGTCCCCAGCTCCGCAGGCTGATCCGCGAGCGTGTCGTAGTTTGGGGCAGAGAAAGTGTGCGGCTTGCCAGCGACCGGAGTGTTCCCACTGGCCACCTGCCAGCCCTTGGGGAGCTGATAGTCAATGGTGCAAGGGGCCTCTTTGCCGTCAACAACATAAGTTAAGGCCGCCGGGCCAGGGACAAAGCCGTGCTGACGATCCAGATAGGGCTCGAAGAAGCCAAAGCCCGTATCTGAGGCTTTTAGATCGTAGGAGAACGTGACACTTGCGGCTCCCTCCGTACTCACGCGCCAGGTGTGCGCATCGCTCTGCTTTAGGGGGAGAGGCTTTTGCGTGGGGCCTGTGGCGGAGAAACCACTTAGGTTGCGCTCGTTGCCACGTAGGACATACCAGCCAGGTGTCCAGGCAGGGAGCTGAAAGGCCACTTCGGGATCGCGGAGCCCCTCGGCTTTAACGGACACTCGGTAGCGCGTTGTCGCCAGATCGGCTACTTGCACAGTGTAGGTGACATGAGCCGGGGGAGTCATGGCTTGCGGCGAGTGCGACGCGGCGTTGTGGGGGGCTCGTCGGCGAGAAAGTCACGTAGCTGACTCAGGGCACGTTTCTGGAGGCGTGAGACATGCATCTGGGAGATATCGAGCCTCTCCGCGATCTTGGCCTGGCTCAGCTCGTCGTAGAAGCGCAGGGCAATCACCTCACGCTCACGGGCTTCTAAAGTCGCGAGGGCAGTGTGCAAATCAGCAAAGCTCTCAAACTCGAACAGGAGCCGATCTATTTTCCCGACAATATCCATCAGGGTGGTGCTGTCTAGAGTCGAGCGATTATCCAGGTGACTGTCGAGGGAGATCAGGCTACTGACCTCCTGCGACTCCATTGCCAGCAGTATATGCTCCTCGCTTACACCTAAGCGTCGTGCAATCTCTTGCGGGGTTGGCAAATGGCTTTGTGCCAAAGCGAGCTCCGTGCTAACTCGGCGAACCGCTTGTTGGAGCTCTTGCAGCCAGCGAGGGATCTTAATGCCGATCGCCTTATCGCGGAAGTGGCGGCGAATCTCTCCTAAGATCGTGGGGGTGGCATAGGTGGAGAAGCGTGTGCCTTGGCGCGGGTCGTAGCGATCCAGAGCATTGATCAGGCCAATATTGCCCACTTGGATCAAGTCCTCCAGGGGCTCATCTCCCCCGACGAAACGTAGGGCAATAGAGCGTACAAGTCGCTGGTGATGGAGAATTAGGGTATCCCGAAGTTGAGGGTTACGCGAGGCTACATACTCGCACAGGAGACGCTCCAGCTCGGTCATGGAACTACCCTCTCTGAACGGAAATAATTTCTGCTCAGTCTGGATCCCGAGATTTGTTGGATTTTCCAGCAGAGTGCCTGTCGTCATCTTTCGTGCCTCTATCCTACAACATAAATTGCCCTGGTAGTTTAATTTTCTATGATAAGTATTGCATACCTGCTGTGCTTACTAGGAAAGCGGCGGATGACGAAGGCCCTAATGTAGCTCCGATGAGTGTCCAGGGAAGGCTTTTGAGCCTGGATCAAGGTAGGTCTTGGCGAAGTTTGCTGCGGTCCCTGCCTCGCCCACGCCGGTCGCAATTAGCTTGAGCTTACCAACGTAGCTGCAAATATCCCCAGCAGAGTAGACTCCCAGGATATTGGTGCGCATGGTGCTGTCTACTTTAATAGTGTTCTTCTCGATCTCGAGCCCCCACTGTTTGATAGGACCAAGATTGGTTAAGAATCCCAGGTTGAGCAGGAGCGCATCACACTCCACACGCTCTTCTTCTCCCGTGCGGTTGTCAAAGATCGTGACTGCCTCAACTTTGTCCTCGCCATGAATGGCCTTCAGCTCAAAAAACGTACGAAGATCCACACTCTCTAGCTCTTGAACTTTCTGGATGGTGTCTTCGTGGGCCTTGAAGCGGTCTGAGCGGTGGATCTGAAGGCAAGAGGCTCCCTTGGGACCAAGTGCCATCGCCCAGTCGAACGCGGAGTCGCCGCCGCCGACAATCACAAGTCGCTTGTTTTCAAGAGCGGTGGGATCGGTGACAAAGTAGTGAACTCCCATGCCCTCTAGCCGATCCAGATCGGGAATGTCCATCTTACGTGGCATGAAGGCCCCGACTCCGGCGGCAATCAGAACTGTCTTACTATAGTGAACCGCGCCTTTTTCCGTCGTAAGGACGAGATGACCATCATCAGCCCTCTCTCCACCGACACGCTCCAGAGTCACGACTTTTTCATTCACACTGATTGTCGGGTTGTACTGAAGCGCCTGTTCGGCAAACTGGGCAACGAGGTCCTTGGCCAGAACACGGGGGAAGCCCCCTACATCGTAGATGTACTTTTCCGGGTAGAGAGCAGAGAGCTGACCCCCAAGCTGAGGCATGGAGTCAATAACCTTGGTGCGCATCTGGCGCAGGCCCGCATAGAAGGCACCAAAGAGACCCGTGGGGCCACCACCGATAATCGTAAAGTCGTAGAGATCCATAGCTGTCCTAATAAGAAAAACCGCGCACCCTGAGGGGATGCGCGGCTTCGCAGGACTATTCTACCACGGCTATCTTCTGTCTAGCGGCTACTTCACGCGTCTCTGGCGACGGCTAAGAGCAAGTCCGCCCAGCGCCAGCAAGGCAAGTGTCGTCGGCTCGGGCACGGAGGAACCTGTCGAACGAGAGCGATGGGTTGCCGCAACATCATTGCTCTCTTGCCCCTCCGAATCATTGCTCTCTTGCCCCTCCAAATCATTGCTATCTTGCCTCTCCGATAAGCCTGGATCAGGAGTAGGAACAGGGGTTGGTGTAAAGGCAATCGGATCGGGTGTTGGCTGAGCCGGACCTTCTCCCCACTGCACACGATCTGTACTATCGTCACTCGAGGTCGCTCTCGAGGTGCTAGGGGGGAAGCTTTTGAGTGCTGTCTTGGCTTTCTTACTTGCGGTTTTTACGCTCGTTGCCAGTGTTTGGGCAGATGAAGAGGAGGCCAAGGTGAGAGCCGATAGGGCGAAACTTAGGGTAATCAGAGTCAAGATGCGCTTCATTCGTGTTGAGGTTCCTTGAGATCAATATAGGAAACGCTCCTATTTACCTTTATGGAGAGCATGAATAAACTCGTAGTTTTACTTTAAAATCCGCCGCCAATTGGATTTATGGGCGTGCCGTTTCGGCGCACTTCAAAGTGTAAGTGTGGGCCTGTGGCAAGACCCGTTGCGCCGACCCGGGCGATCACTTTCCCTTGCTCGATGCTCTCTCCCTCATGGGCTAGAAGCACCGAGCAGTGGGCATAGAGTGTGGAGATGCCCCCGCCATGATCCAGCACCACCACATTGCCGTAGCCGCGCATGACTCCCGAGAAGGCCACGACTCCCGAGGCCGCAGCGACTATCGGGGTGCCTGTGCCTGCACCAAAGTCTACCCCGGCATGGAGGCGTTGGATCTTGAGAATGGGATGAAAGCGTGGACCGAAGCTTGAGACAACGCGACCCACCACGGGCTGGATCAGCTTACCCGCAAATGCCCCCGGCAGAGGCATGCCCTCTAGCGCCTGGAGTCGCTTGGCAATCTCCTGCGAGTCGGCAGCAAGCTGGGCATACTCCGCTTCAATCTCGGTGCGAGCGGCCTGCGCCTCGGCCAGCACCCCCCGGCGCTTTTGTACCAGCTGCGCCTCGGTCTCTTGTTGGCTCGCTAGCCCAAGCTCTTGCTGGCGAATCTGCTGTGCTTTCGTATCGAGAAGAACCTTCCACTTGACAACTTGCTCGCGGCCTGCCTTGATCTTAGCGATGAGCGTGGACTCGTACTTGACAATGGAGCGGACAAGCTGGGCGCGGCTGACGAGCTCACCCATGGTGTGCGCTCCTAGCAGCACGGAGGCATAGCGCACCGGGCCTTGACGGTAGTTGGAGGCCATGCGCTGCGCGAGGCTATGTTGCGTGTCTGTGAGCTGCTTCTGGGATTTTGTGAGTAGCCCCGCCACTTTTTGCTGCTCACCACGCGTCCGGCTGAGCCGTGCTTTTGTTTGTGCAAGCTTCTGGCGTGTGCTCAAGAGCTGCGCCTCGATCTGGGAAAGCTCTAGCACGATGGCATCTTCCGAGCGTTTCGCAGCAACGAGCTGTCCTTGGACTGCACTGAGCTGCTGCTGGGTGGCGGAGAGCTTGCTCTTGAGAGTTGTTTTCCGTAATTTTTTACTTTGGGGCGGCTTGCGCATCGAAGAATTGTACCGCGCGATACAATAGGGCGTGACTCGTCTTGCTTTTCTTCTCGTTGTTGCGCTGCTTCTGGCAGGCTGCCCTCGTCCTACTCCCAAAGGCACGGAGCGTCTCTCCAGCCCCGCGGCGGGCTCTGTGCGCGTGCTGGCGGTAAAAGTCAAAGAGACCCCGGAGACGCTTCACTACCAGTGGAGCCTGCTAGGGGAGCGCAACTGGACGGTTCCCAGCATCTCCGAGGGCAAGGCAAGCTTAAGTGACGTCTACAAGCTCAACGATCCCACGAAAATCGGGGGCTGCCACACCTGGCTCTGTGATGTGATCTTCACCAAAGGCTCTGGTGACGACTGGCAGTGGGAGCTGCGCCTGCGTGGCTCCAACGGTAAGACAGCTACCGAAACGGGCACGGGCTCGGGAACCCCTGAGATCCTTGTCAAAGACGACCAAGACACCAAGCTCGCTGCCGACATTTCTCTGGCAAAGCTTGGCGAGAAAACCCTGACTCTAGCCATTCCCAAGTAGCTTCGGGAAAGCGCGGCGGGCATTGGCAGTGGTCTGGGTGTCTATCGCATCGGCTGTGGTACAGCGAATCACGGCGAGGGTGTCTCGAACATGTGTGAGGCGTGCGGGCTCGTTGGGGAACTTGCCACGAAACGGCTCTGGCGAGAGATAGGGCGCATCGGTTTCAAGCAGCAAGAGCTCCGCTGGGGTTGCCTTTACGATCTCACGAAGCGCGTCGTTTTTCTTGTAGGTCACCGGGCCATCTACTCCCATAAACCAGCCGTGTTTCCAGCAAATCTCGGCGTGGCGCAGCTCTCCGGCGAAGCAGTGGATGATCAGGGGAATATCCGCCGCCTCAGCTTCTAAGAGCGCCAGACACTCGTCGTAGGCATCGCGGCAGTGGATGACCACGGGCAGCGCCACTTCTCGGGCAAGCTCTAGCTGGGCATGGAAGGCGGCGTATTGCAAGTCGCGTGGCGATAAATCCCGGTAGAAGTCCAGCCCGATCTCCCCAATGGCCAGCACGCGTGGATTGCCAGCCCAGCCATGCAGGCGCTCGGCGATCTTGCTATTCCAGTGCTTGGCATCATGCGGGTGCACCCCGACCACCGCCCAGATCCTAGCGTCTTCTTCGGCCAGCGCCACAGCCTTCTCCGACGAGGCTTCGTCAAAGCCGACCACCACAAAATCCGTGACGCCTGCCTCGGTGGCGCGTGCTAAAACACCGGGCAGGTCGCGCTCTAAAGTGTCGTTGTTAAAGTGTACGTGTGTCTCGATCATCTTGGGCATCTTACCGTAGGGCCGTGAGAAGCGCCTGCATGGCCTTGGTCTCCGGCACAGGGACGACACTCTCGATCGTTTCTGGGACTCCCTCGACACCGTAGGCTTTCGGGTCGTTGGTTGCGCCCGTCGCCTTCGGCCATGCAAGAGCACGACGTATTCAGGTAAAGTAGACCATGTCGCCGACGTTTAATATTGGAATTGAGGAAGAGTACCAGACTATAGATCCGAAGACGCGGGATCTGCGCTCGCATATCGGAACGGAACTGCTCCCTGAGGGCAAGCGCCTTCTTCAAGAGTCCGTTAAAGCCG